>CAZOKE010000040.1:0-2420 GCA_964580495.1 uncultured Candidatus Saccharibacteria bacterium | reverse complement strand
AATTATGCCTCTAACCAAATTCTGGCCGGCAGAAAGTTACCATCGGCGTTATTATGAAGAGAATAGGGACAAACCGTACTGTCAATTTGTGATAAGTCCCAAAATAGCCAAGCTCCGTTCCAAGTTCGCGCCACTATTGAAACCTGATGCTGACTAAAATCAAAAAAGACATTCTGAAATTTGCCAGTCCAACCAAGGCCAAGAATAATGAGTGGTTTTTTAAGACTGGAAAGGGGGAGTATGGGTATGGCGATAAGTTTCGGGGTTTGACCGTACCGCAGATGAGGCTGATAACTGCCAAATATTATAATAAGCTTGGTTTTGCTGAAATAAAAAAACTTTTGAAATCCAAATATCACGAGGAACGCTTGATTGCTATCTTAATTCTGGTCCATAGGTTTAAGATTGGTGGTCCCAAAGAGCAAAAACAAATTTACAATTTCTACCTAGCGCATACGAAATATGTTAACAATTGGGATTTAGTTGATTCTTCTGCCCCATATATAGTCGGGCCTTATCTTTTGAATCGTCCGCGCGGAATTCTTTATCGGCTTGCGAAGTCAAAAAGTTTATGGGAGCGGCGGATTGCAGTCGTTGCCACTTTTGCTTTTATAAAAAATGATCAATTTAACGATTCATTAAAAATCGCCCGGATGCTGCTTTCGGACACACATGATTTGATTCACAAAGCGGTCGGCTGGATGCTGCGGGAATTGGGAAAAAAATCAGAGCGTACCCTCCGCAGATTTTTGGATAAATATAAAGTAGTAATGCCGCGCACTATGCTGAGGTACGCAATAGAAAAATTCCCAAAAAAAGTCAGAAAGCAGTATCTTGCCACTGCTTGACTGCTAACGGCAGCAAACATATAATTTGCTTGTTCATCAATATCGAAGGAGTGGTTCCGATGAATCTCTTGTACATCGTTTCTGCCGTGGTCGCAGGAGTCGTGGCAATCGTTGGGGTGGTCTTGCTTTCCCGGCGCGGCACTCCCACCAGACTTCCATTGCATTAGAAACGGAAGGTCAAAGGCTTGAGCACTTAAAGCAGTTGCTTAAGCCTTTTTGCTTATTCGTTTTGCTTGGGTTATTATTTAAGCATATGACCTGGGCAATCTACGCAATTTTATCGGCTTTTTTCGCCTCCTTAGTCGCGATATTTGGCAAGATCGGGATCCGCGGCGTAGATTCAAATTTGGCTGTGGCAATCCGCACCATTATAATTGTGTTTTTTGCCTGGGCAATCGTACTCATCCAAGGCAATGGCCATGAAATTTTTAAAATTTCCCGATATTCTTATACTTTCATTATTTTATCGGCAATTGCGACCGGTTTGTCATGGCTGTTTTATTACAAAGCTTTGCAGCTTGGTGAAGCTTCCAAAGTTGCTCCCATAGATAAATTAAGCGTAGCCTTAACTGTAGTTTTGGCTCTCATATTTTTGGGAGAAAAACCTACTGTCGGGAACATCACCGGGGGCGTGCTAGTGACACTGGGCGTGCTGGCAACAGTTTTTTTGAAATAAAAATTAATCTAAACTTATATGCTATTGCGTACATATATCCGACTTGTGACTTTTATTTTCTTGCTGGTCGGTATCCTGCACTTTTATCGGGCGTTTAAGGGTTACCAAATTTTTATTGGAAGCCTGCATATCGCTCCGGCCTGGAGTTGGATCGCAGGTGTGCTGTCACTCTACCTGGCCTATCAAGGTTTCAAGCACAGCAGAAGATAAACAGCCTCAATAGGCTGTTTTTTGTAATTGGATTAATGCCGGCGCTTGTGCTATATTTCCGCTTAAGATGAAAAAACACGAGCTAATCTCAATTTTGATATTTATTTTGGTGGTTGCCAGTTCGTTCTATGTCAATCGCGAAAGCAAAGTGCAAGGAGCGCAGAATTTGACTTGCGATCAGACACTTTGGAGTCACGTCTACAAATCTGACAGGCTGAAAATTTTAAACGATTGTATGGTCGTGAGCGGGATTATTGACGCGATAAAAATGGAAAATGACGGCGATTACCATATCCGACTAAAGCTGGATTCGCAGTACGCGAATCTGGTCAATCAAAAAAATATCGAATTGCTTCACGGCGATTTGGTTCTTGAGCCGGTTTGTGAAAACCCGGTGCTGGACCCCGATGCCCAAGAGGCCTGCAGAAATTTTTACGGAAATATCGGCGTCCCGCCGGTCGGCACGCATGTATATGTCAGCGGTTCGTATGTCTTGGACCAAACGCACGGCTGGACAGAAATCCACCCGGTTACGAGTATTGTGAATAGGCCCTAGACGGGGGCAATGAGTTTATGTTAGATTGAGTCAAACAGGGATTTATGGAAACATTCTGCCAAGTCAATTTTCGGCTTATGAACGGCAAGGAAACGCGAAGGGCTGAAGCCATTTTGCGGGAATATTTGTT
>CAZOKE010000039.1:0-3204 GCA_964580495.1 uncultured Candidatus Saccharibacteria bacterium | reverse complement strand
GCCGACCACGCCGCCATTTTGGGCTTCAGTTTCCCAGTCATTAATTTGGGATTCATCGATCGGTAAATTCTGCGCTGCCGGGTCAGAAGGGACATTATTGTTGGGCTGAGTAATGGCACCGCTGATGCTGCAGGAACTTACCGCATTGTAAGCGGCGCTGCCTGTAATTTTGCAGTTACTGACGTCATTGGCGGAAACATTGCCGGTGACGTTGGTGTTAGTCAGATGAAAATTGTTGGAATTTTTTCCCACAGTTGAATTGTTGATGTTGTGTGAAGAAGCATTGCCGTTGATAATCACCGTATCTATAGTTCCGGCACTCCCAGCTACTATGGCATCCCCGGTTATTATCGTATTGCCGTTGGCGCCCTGAATATTTCCATCGGAGTAGACATTGCCTATGACTTGTGAATTATTGTCCATTTCCAAGCCGCCATTGCCGACTTGGACTCCGTAATTGAACCCGATATTTTTCGTCCCGATTGTGACTGTGGCTTGAATCAGGCGCTGCCCCTGGGGTGAAATAACGCTCGGCACAAAGGAACTGACTTTGACCAATTTGGAACTGGCAGAAATGCTGGTTAAGGTCACGGTATAAACACCGCCACCATATGAGGTGTTGGTTTCGCCATTGTAGTTACCTTGGTTGTTGAGCTTCCAAATGGCAGACTCCAGGCCTGCTTCAGCCACATCCAAAGCTTTCTCCCGAGCCAAGTCCTGCCGATGGGCGCGAATCTGGACCAAACTGTACAAAACCAAAGACCCCACAAGTGCCACGGCAATCGACATGAACACCAGAGAGATTAGGATAATTTGTCCGGATTGTGGATTTGTCTTTTCCATTAGTAATTCCTTAACCGGGCCTTGGAGTCGACCGTAAATGTCCGGGTCTGGGGGCCGGCGCTGGAGCTTGCCGCAACCGATGTTGCCACCTCGGTAACCCGGGTTAGGTCCGTGTTGTTATATATAAATGTCAGTCCGCTAATTTTTGTGCCCTCAGCCTTGGTCAGTGCGGGTCTTGAGCTGGAGGGGTCAGGAACCACGGTTTTCATCAAATTGCCGTTCGACAGATAATAAATTATATAATCAAAAGTTCCGCCGATCAGCCTTTGGGATGAATTTATAGATTGGACTTGCAGCACGAGCACTTGCGGGCCTGTGATATAACTGCCGTTGCTTTGAGCAACTCTTGTGGCCATTCTGACTGAATTATCAATATCATCCAAACTCTCCCGAACCGAACCCGTAATTTCAAGCTCCGCATTCTGCGAGCGGTAAATCCGATTTTGGTTTAGGAACATATCAGACAGTACGACTAAAGTTGCTCCCACCAAAACCACAACGATTAAAATTTCGATAAGGGTAAACCCGAGATTGTCTGGATTATTTTTCATGGGTTTATGCCTCCGTTGCCGGCCAGAGTTTGAAGAACTACTTGTTTTCCGCCGGCGGCATCTGTCCAATTTACGGTAACGACAATTTCCACCATTCCGGACATCGGGGCATACTTGCTTGCCGCATATGTGCCTGAAGCCGAAGGTAATTTGGATAATTGCGGGTCGGATATGGTTCCTGTGGTCCCCTGCAAAGTGGCAAACGGGATTTCCCTTAGAGCTTCCATTTGCTTATTTGCGATATGATAAGCGATGTCCTCGTTGGCAACTTTTTTGAGCGTGGCGACCATGTTCAGCGCCGCCATATACAAAACAAAAAGGACCACAACCATGAACATGCTGATGATCACTTCGATCAAAGAGATTCCGTCCTGGTTATGGTTGTGGCAGCGCATTAGCTTATGTTTTGGGTAATGTTGTAAATCGGGGTGATCAGCGCCAATGCCAAAATCCCGACCACGGTTCCGATAATGACCATGATTACCGGTTCCAGGATCGATGATAGATTTTTCATGGTTTGGTCGACTTCCGATTCGTAAAAATTTGCTACTTCAGCCAAGATAGTGTCTGTTGTTCCTGATTCTTCCCCGACTTCCATCATCTGCACCATGAGGCTGGGAAACAATCTCGGTTCTTTTTTGAAACCGGCAGCCAAAGGAGATCCAACTTTCACGCGCGCAGCAGCTTCGGCAATGGTTTTTTGGTAATAAATATTTCCGACTACATGCGAACTCACATCCAGGGCTTCGACTATAGGCATGCCGCTTTTGATCAGCGAAGACAAGACCCGGATAAACCTGGTCAGGTTGATTTTTTTTATGATTCCCGAAACAATCGGCAAGTATAAGACAACCTTATGGATGACGGCTTTTCCAGATGCGGTGGTGCGCCAATAAACAAAAGCAATAACCGCAAAAATCAAAGCAACGAAAATCTCGATCCCAAACTTGGCAAAAATATCCACGACCGCGATCACAATGCGCGTGCTAAGCGGCAGCTGCACGCTAAAATCTTTGAAAGTGTCGGTCAATTTGGGCAAAATGAAAGTAAACATGATGAATCCCACGATTCCCAAGACGACCATAACAATGACCGGATAAGTCAGAGCGCCGCGGGCTTTGGAAACCAAATCATAATCTTTCTGCATTTGCTCGCCCAGGTAATTTAAATTTTGGTCGAGGTTGCCGGAAACTTCCCCGACCTTCACCATGCTCACAAAAATCGATGGGAACACTGCCGGATATTTTGCCAAAGCATCGGCCAGGGAATTTCCCGCTTCCACTTGCCGGGAAATATCGGCGATAATTTTTGCAAACTGCTTGTTTTCCGTCTGCTCGGTTAAAATTTTCAAGCTTTTCGATACCGGCAGGCCAGACTTAACCATAACCGACAAATTTTTTATGAAAGTTATCTTGTCGATGAGTTTGATTCGGGAAAAAATTCCCAAGAAATCAGAAAAACCCTGCGATTTAGTGACCGGCTTGATGGAAGACGGAACCAGTCCTTTGGCGCGCAGGCCATCAGCCGCAGCTTTGAGGCTTGGGGCTGTAATCAGGTCTTGTTCGATTTTACCCTCTTTGGTTCGGGCAACGTAATTAAAATCCATTTTGTTTATTCTTTGCTGACGCGCAAAACTTCCTCAATTGTGGTGGTGCCCCCAAGGCATTTGATGAATCCATCCTGCCACATAAGGATCATCCCCTGCTCCACGGCTTTGTCCTGGATTTGGGAAGTCGGGGCGCGCTTAAGGATAAGTTATTGGATTTCTGGCGTGACTTCCAGAAATTCATATATCCCTTTTCGGCCTCGG
>CAZOKE010000038.1:0-3509 GCA_964580495.1 uncultured Candidatus Saccharibacteria bacterium | reverse complement strand
CCGCGTGCCGGTTTGTTTGATGTTATAAAGCTTTGGCGCGCGCTCGTCTTCCATTTTGCCGGGCATGTGTTCTTTTAAGGTCTGTTCCAGGAACAAATCCAGGGCTTGCGGATCGACTTCCTGGTCAGCGGTGGAATAAACATCATAAGCAAATTTTAGCAGCAAATCCAAGCCCTGCCCAGTTTTGGCAGATACAAACAGCACCGGCGCAAACCACAGGTTGGGCAAATATTGGGGTAAAATATCCAGTAAATGTTCTTGTTCTTCTTTGGTTAGCTTATCAATCTTATTCAGGAGCACAACAACAGGTTTGTGTTGCTCGACTATGTCCGCTGCTACGATTTGGTCAGCGACTTTGATTTCTTCGGAAGCATCGATGACAAAGAAAGCCACATCGGTATTGGTTAGGGTTCTGATTGATTGGAAAGCGGCGGCAGCTTCGACGTCGTTATCCTGCTGCCATTTTTTCTTGATACCTGCCGTATCAAGAAGCAAAAATTTATGTTCACCCGACTCGAAAGGAATTTCGACAGTGGAGCGCGTGGTGCCGGCTTGGTCGTGGACTAACAGGCGCTCTTGCTTGAGCAAAGCATTGATGAGCGATGATTTTCCCACATTGGGCTTACCGATAAATGCAATCTTAAGCCTGTCCGATGATTCTTTTATTTCAGTTTTAAACTCTTTGAGCTCTGCGGTGATTAGATCCAGCAAGTCGCCAACTCCCGAGCCATTGGCAGCCGAGGTCGCAACTTGGTTTCCGATTCCAAGCTTTTGGTATTCATCAATTGCATTTTGAGTTTTTTGGTTTCGGGCGTCGATTTTATTTACGGCCAAGACTATTGGCTTTTTCAGCCGTTGGAGCTGCTGGGCGACTTGCAGGTCTTTGGATCCAACTGGTGTTTGGCCATCGACCACATACAAAATCAAATCGGCTTCTTCTTGCGCGATTTGAGTTTGTTTTTGTACGTTTTTTTCCAGGTCCGAGTCCGGTTTATTGATTATACCGGCGGTATCGATCAAATAAAAACTCAAACCGTTCCAGTCAGTCAGGGCATAAGCCCGGTCGCGGGTGGTGCCTGCCTCACCATGAACCAACGCCACATTTTTGTGGAGGATTTTGTTATACAAGGTGGACTTACCGGAGTTGGGAAGACCTATGATTGCGACTAAAGGTATTTTCATATGTACAAATTAAGCGGGTCCTGGCATGTTCGGCACCCCGCAGGTGCTCACTAGCGTTGCGCGCCAGCGGGGTTCCCGACGAACATGCCACCCGCTGCTATTGTAAAGAATCGTTTCCGACTATGATTACGAAATCTGCTTTGGAGTTCGTGTATTGCACATCAGCTTGGGTAAAGTTAAAACGTCCTTTCAGGAATTCCAAAGTTTTTGGTTTTGTGCCTTGGCTATTATCATATAGAATCGTGCGGTCAAACGCGACTTTGCCCGTAAACGGGACAAAAGTCAGAGTAAATCCCTGATCAGTCAGTTTTTTGTAGGCATAAGTGGCCGCGGGTTTGCCGGTAGAATTTTGGACTTCGACAGTAGCTCCTTCTTTTTTGAGCCGCGCCATATCCCAGTAGTCGGAAAGGAATTTTTGGATATCGGCAACAGTTTTGCCGCTACAAGGCTCGACAATGTACATAGGGATCGGCTGCGGTCCGGTTGGAGTTATGTGAGCGGTCTGGGTTGTGGTATTCGGAGCGGTTGTGGCAGAGCCGGTGGTTGCGGTTTTAGGTTCAGCTGCAGTTGCGGTGGAATTTTTGGTTGAGGTTGAAGTTGAGCTTGATGGTTTTGTCGTGGTTGAATTGGTGGCCGTGGATTTAGTTGAGCTCGTGGTTGTCGAGGTAGTTGCAGGAGCGGTTTGGGTGGAAGTATCATCAACGGGATGAACGTAAGGCAGGCCAGTGCGCTGGTCGATAGTGCTATCGCAAATCAGATCGCCTTGCGGCTCGAGCGACAGGGAATAAATATTATCGCTCGGCACGTCTTTAACGATCTTTTCCAAACGCAGCAGCTCATACGGCTCAAAGTTTGTTTTGAAATTGCTAGTGAAGTCCGATAACAAATTATTTAATGTGTTGGCGTTGGTGATGTTGAGCTGGGACAATTTGGATTTGAAAGCGATTAAGACTTTCTTTTGCCGTTCACTTCGGGCAAAATCAGACCCTTCATTATTGGTTCCGTGGCGTGACCTCGCATAAATCAGCGCCGTGCGCCCGTCCATGTGCTGCGGGCCTTTGTTAAATGTTACCGTTCCTAAATAACCTTTGGTATCGAAAGGAAAGTCGTTCGGGAAACTAGAATCGCTGAAAGTCCGGTACACAGTTATGTCCAATCCACCGACGTGGTCCACGGCTTTCACAAATCCTTTAAAATCAATTTCAGCGTAATAGGGTATATCAAATCCGGTGACTTGTTCAGCGGCCTTGATGGCATCCTGTCCGGCTTGGTCTGGGTCATTAGGATGGTCTTGCAAACCATAAGCATAGACGGCGTTGATTTTGTTTAAGCCATGGCCTTCAATGGGTTCAAGCCAATCCCGCGGAATGGATGTAAGAACGACCTCATGGGTTTTTGTATTAATACTTGCCACGATCATAGTGTCGGTTAAGTACGCGCCATCGTGGCCTTCGCCTCCGACTCCCAGAAGCAAGATATTGACGGTCCCTTGGTCCTCGCCAATGAGAGGCTTGTCACTGGAGATAAACAGTGATCCGACCCTGGTGAAAATGTTTTTCTTATTCGTAAAAATATTGCTGGCGCGCGAGAGTAAGCTGTAACCTCCAACTCCGACGCCGATTATTCCTAAAAGCAATACAAAAAACAAAAACCATTTCAGTTTTCGGTGTTTGCGCTTTGGGATTTGGAAGCTGCCGGAGTTATTTTTGGTATAAGTCGGCTGCACGCCGTCGAAATTGCTCATAAATAGAATTGGACTTACTAATTATATCTTATGTTGAACCCTAAGGAAAGCTTTAAATGATCAGGTTTTGGCTAGGGGTTGTCTGCTGTTGCGGTATCTGGTAAGCTTAAAAAGCAATTTACGATTTAATTGGGTGATTTTAGCGGTCGCTTAGCTCAGCTGGTTAGAGCGCGTCGTTCACATCGACGAGGTCGCTGGTTCGAGTCCAGCAGCGACCACCAAAAAATTTCAAAAAATTTAAGCAATTTTATGGATCAAAATACAACTCCCGACAGATCTGGCCTGTTCACCAGTTTGGCATTTGTCTGGGATTTCCTTAAAGTCATCTTAGTTGCCCTCATCATCATCCTCCCGATCCGGTATTTTGTGTTTCAACCATTTATCGTTTCCGGGGATTCCATGAAGCCGAATTTCGAAAATGGACAATATTTGATCATCGATGAACTTAGCTACCGTTTCCATGAGCCTGTTCGCGGCGACGTTTTGGTCTTGCGCTACCCCAAGGATCCCAAACAGTATTTCATAAAAAGGATCATTGGTTTGCCTGGCGAAAAAGTCCAAGTCGACAACGGCCGCGTCACAA
>CAZOKE010000037.1:0-4061 GCA_964580495.1 uncultured Candidatus Saccharibacteria bacterium | reverse complement strand
CTTTTAACTATTCCGCTCAACTCGCCTCCGGCAGCGTAAACAGCTTCTACGATCAATTTGGTTTGGCATTTGATCAAATATTCAGCTACCCGGACCAAGTCGGGGCGCCAGTGATCAACTTCACTGCAAGTTTAAATAATTATGCCCAAACTGTGGCGGATTCTTATATGAAAAATAATGTGTTAGCCATGGAGCAGGAGCAACAAGCCATTGCCGGCGCATTTCTGCCAACAAACTCTGTAGGATATGCGTCCGCAAACCTGCATCCAACCGTTTCGGGGATTTCCACCACCTCCGTACAAAATTGTCCCAAGCCAGCCAGTATTTCAAAGGTTTATTATAGCTTTAGCCTTCCTTCGTTTGTTACGAGACTTATGAGCCGTCAGTATCTGCAGCAATATTAATTTCATCAAAAATAAAATAAATTAAAATTAATATGTCAAAAACAAAATCGGTTTCAAAAAAGTCAGGACATGGATTGTCTAGCGCCCGCGTCCGACAGGGTCGGTCGGGGCAAAAGGTCAAAACATACGAGGCTTATCTCCTGGGATTAGCTCTTATCGCTTTGGTCGTCGGGGAAGTGGGATTGCTCAACAATGTTACGCCAGCTGACTTAAGCAGCGGATTATCCATTCTGGATATAAGTAACTCGGTTTCGCAAAGTGTCAGCGATGTAAAACTGACCTTGGCGCCGGCTGCTTTTGCCGTGGACTCCATCAACCAGTTCTACGAGCAGTCAGCTGTAGCCACCACTCAGCTTCTGGATTTTTCTTCACCGGGCCAGCCGTCACCCATGGATTTGGTTTATGGCGTAAATGATTTTTACAATATGGCGTCCAAAGAAGTGGTGAGCGTGCTCGACCTGTCTAATTATATGCCGAGCAATTCTAATGTTCCCATGGTCGCCGGTGCTTCAATCAGTAGGTAAGTTTTGTAAACAGTTTTTTGCCAACCAAAATAGTTGGCGAAATCCCGAAACAAAAACAAAATGACAACTTTGCCCGAAAGAATCTTTTATAGTTTGAGCACGCTGGTGCTGGGAGCAGCGCTTTTTGTCCTGTCCCCGCAGCAAAGCCAGATTGTTTCGGATTTCCAAAACCAAGCCAAACAGCAATTTGCCATTGCCGCAGTCCAGGTCTTTGGCGACCAGCCTGTGTTGGACACCCCGATAGCCGTGATTCAGTCGATAAATGAATTTTATGACCAATCTGCCACGGCCATGCTTTCGTTGCTTGAGCCAAGCCAAGGGCAAGACGAGCAGATGGTTTATGTTGCCACTGCTGTTTACAATGACTTTAGATTGGCTTTGAACCCAAATCGCAACATGGCAGTGACGCAGAGCCGCCCTGAAGTGTTGGGTACAGAAACCAAGCAATCGGATGCTGAAATTGTAATTCCAAAAGATTTTATGCAGGGCGAGCCTTTGCATAACATAGTGCCGGATGGCTATAAGCCGCCAGTTAGTGTCGCTCCGGACGAAAGCCAGATTATTGCGGCTGTTCAAACCACGGAATATGCGCAAAGCCCGGCAGACTCAACTTGGGTTAGCATGAAGGACGGCACAACCGGGCAGGTATATTGTGTAGCGATATTTAATTCCGAAGTTAATCGTTATCTAGGTCCTTGCAAAAACGATTATAAATAAGATCTTAACTATTTAAACTAAATGTCAAAAAAAGTTTGGATGAAAACGTTTTTAATAACAATCACATTAGCGCGATTACTTACACCTTTCCTAATGCGCTAAAGCATTCTAAATTTACATATAAGTTGAACAAAACACCCCAGTCGTGAGGTGTTTTTTGATTGTCTCTCGTCCACCAGGCATGGAAACAGACAAACTTGTTAATTGCTATTGGAAAACTTCAGGTTGTTGGGGAATGTATAACATAGACATGAATAGCATATTTGTTTACCCCTGGAATAATCCGGATTCATTAGAAGAAACAATTAAGCATGAAATAGTACATCTGAAGCATGATAAGGAAGTACAGATATGACCCACGAAGAAAAAGAAAAATATATTGAAAATAAAATTGGTAAGTGATTGCATTTTATTGCTCGTAATTTGCTCGGTACCAGTACCGAGCAAAAAAGTTAAAACAGAAAAGCGCCTCCTCGGCGCTTTCGTTTTGTTTAGAAAGTTATAGAAAGTAATTTGTTTGAATCCAGCAAATAGATGTTGCGCTGGGATTCGTCTACATAAATGTCCCGCAGGTCGGTGGCAGAGGGGAATATGATTTGCGTTACTAAAGCGCCGGTTTTGTTGTAAACCAAAACCCGTTTCTTTTGCGCTTCCAAAATGTAGATATTGGCCGCCACAAAAAGGCGGTTAGCCGAAGTGATCTGGTCCGTAGGCTGGGCCAGATGGAACGAATTGTTGAGGTTGCCATTGGTGTACTTTGCCAAATCTGTCGGAGAAAGCAGGTAGATATCCGTATCAGCGCTAAAGTCGACTATCTTTGATAAATCTACAGAACTTTTGAGAGCTGATTGTGGCGTGTCCTGGGTCTGCGTGGAAAAAGGAATGCGCAGAACTTTGCTGTTGGACCTATCCAAACTGTAAACCCGATCCGGTTTAGGCAAATATTGCAGTTGGAACAAATCGGTTTTGGGATAAATATGGAGCAGGTCAAATTGGTTTTGAGTGGTGTTGACCAAGTACATCTCTGACGAAGTCGTGACCACGTGGCCGACATTTGGTATGTGCGCAAGGCCTGTGATTGTCCCAATCTTGTTTAGCAAAAATAAATCTTTGGGCTGTTGGTCGCCATTGCCGGTATTATATGTAGTTATGGAGCCGCTGTCAGAATCGGCAAACACAAAACCATTTCCGGCGCGGATCATAAGTGTGGCCGGATGTTTAAGCTGGGTGATCACAGTCGGATTGTTTACGACCGTAATGTGGTTGATCCGCTGTTTGAGATCATCAACTTTCTGTGCAAAAGTGCTGTATGCGGACGGGTCGGCGTTTTTGAGACCGGCCAGAGCCGACTCGGCGCCGGTTAGGAATTTAATAGCTTGGTCCTGATTGCGGTAAATCAAGGCTGATTCGGCATTGCTTAGATCGGAATTGAGTAAGTCAATTTGCGCGCTGATTCGGGTCTGGTTTTGTTTGGTGTGTTTATTCAGTGTGTACTTAACTATATTGGCTACCAGCAGGACCAAAACTATAAGGAACATGACCAGGCAAAATTTCGCCCAGTTTGATAAAGCATCCCAGAATTTAGGTTTGGCAATGCGGAACGAGAAGTTCGGCATATGAACTTTTGGCATCCGTTGGAAAATCTTTTTTTCTACGCTGACAGGCTCTGCTGGCTTGCGCTTGAGATCCTGGGGCAGGGGAGCATAAATTTCTTCTTCAATTTCCGGCATGACGACTTCAGGAGCTTTCGGCTTTGCCGCCGCAGAGTCTTGATAACTTTTGATTATCGGGCTTGCGGCACTGCTGCCCAGGGGTTTGGTAAAGGTGACAAAGAAACTAGCAAACCCTTCCTCTGGGTTGCTGGTTTCCTTCAGGATTTTGGAAACTTGTTCGGAGACGCGGTCAGCGGAATCTTCGGTCAGCAACTTGCTGAGGTTTTGCAAAGCGACGTAATTGGTCAGGTTTGACGTGGTCAAAAGCAGGATGTCATCGGGTTTGAGTTTGCCCGAAGAAAAATTGGTAAAAGTTTTGATTGGGTGTTCGCCCGGTTTTTCCGGTGATAGGATTTCCACAAACCCGCCGGAGCGGTAGAGCAGGGCCTGGACCTGGCCGGAATTTGCCAGGTATATGTTGTCTTGGTGTTTGAGACCGACTAAGGCCGAGAATTTGCCAAGCCAAGACTTTTTGCCGCCGTGGGCTAAGTCGCCTAGGCTTTGGTTGATTTGGGCCAGCGCTGATTCAAACAGGTTCTCGCCCAGCAATTTTTTGTTTTCGACAAAAGTGTTGAGCACGATTTCGGAAATTTTTTTAAGTTCCGCCGCTTCGGTTTTTTTCTGGATATTGATTAAATCGGCAATTATAAACAGATGAGAGCTATTGTTGAGCACCTCATCGGTTAGGATAAGCGAAACCTGCT
>CAZOKE010000036.1:0-4942 GCA_964580495.1 uncultured Candidatus Saccharibacteria bacterium | reverse complement strand
GATTCGGATTGCCCAGACCGGATCCAACGAATCTAGAAGCGCCTGCTTATCGAAGGAAACGACTGGGGTCATCTTCGTCACCCATTGGGTTAGTCGATGAAGATCGGCGAGTTGGGGTCGACGTACGGTTTGAGCTCGCGGAGCTCTTCCCGTTCGCTGTTTTCGTCGGCAATGGCTACCCGGAACACAACTTTGGTTCCGTGGCGCCAAGCCGGGACTGGATGCCGGTAGATCTTCTCTCCGGTTTTCAGATCCTGCTTCATTTGTGATGCCATTTTCTGGCTCACACAGCCGACGCAAACGCTTCTGACAGCCGCGTGCTGCTGCAACATTATTCCCTCCTTGGGGCAATGGAAAAGTAAAGAATACCTTTGATGCGATCTTAGGTATTCTTAAATCAAACCTATTTTGCTCTTGACTTCGGCCAAAGTCGATTGGGCAATACTAGTCGCTTTCGCGGCTCCATCCCCAATAATTTGGTCAATTTGCTTGGTTTGTGTGTCTAATTCTGCTCGCTTTAAGCGCATAGGTTCAAAGTAATGAGAGATGGCGTCTGCCAATGCTTCCTTGAGTTCCGAGTATTTTATGCTTCCTTGCTGGTATTGCTTGGTGAATTCATCATATGCCTCTTTTTTGCCAAATTCAAGCAATAGGTCAAAGAGGTTTTTGACGCCTTTGGGCATCTCGCCTTCCGGCGCATCTGTGGCAGTCACCGCTTTTGCCAGTTTTTTGCGGATCTCATCAGGCTCGTCGAACATATTGATGTACGAGCCCGGTTCGGATTTGCTCATTTTCTTGTCGGGATTGGTTATACTCATGACGCGCACCGGTTTCTGGACGTATGGCTTGACCTCGTCAAAAGTTTTGCCAAATTTATGGTTGAATTTTTTGACCAAAGTGTTGGTGAGTTCCAAGTGCTGGAGCTGGTCGTGGCCGACCGGCACGTAAGTTGGTTTATAAAGCAGGATGTCTGCGGCCATGAGGACTGGATAGTCAAAAAGGCCGACATTGATGTTCGATTCCTGTCTTTGGGATTTGTCTTTGTATTGAGTCATGCGTTCCAGCTCACCCATAGGAACCAAAGTATTAAAAATCCAAGCCAGTTCGGTATGTGCCGACACGTGGGACTGGATAAAGATTGTACATTTGTCCGGATTGAGTCCGGCGGCCAAAAAAATTTTGACAAGATTTCTGATCTGTTCGGATTTGGCTTTGCCTGGCTCAAAGTCCTCGGTGAGGGAGTGGAGGTCGGCCACAAAAAAGAAGCACTCAAACTTGTCTTGCAAATTGACATAGTCTTTGAGTGAACCTAAATAGTTACCTATATGCAGTTCTCCCGTAGGCTGGATTCCGGAAACGATTCGTTCTTTCATAGAATTAATTATACTACTTTTTGGTGGGTTTATGCTAGCAACAAACCAAAACAAAACCGCCCCTTTCGGAGCGGTTATTGTTAGACTTCGATTACGACCGGGAGGATCATCGGTCTCCGTTCTGTCCGTTGGAACAGGAATTCGCCGATTTGGTCGCGGACCTCGGAGCGGATAAACGCCCAGTTTGGTTCCTGCGGACCTTTGGCTTTGGTTTCCACAACTTTGCGGACTTCGTGTTTAACTTCTTTCAATAAGTCTTCCGAGCCTTTCATGTAGATGAAGCCGCGGCTGATGATGTCAGGCTGTTGAGTAAGTTTACCGTCTCGTTTGCTAATAGTCATAATGATGACAAACATACCGTCTTTACTCATAACCTGACGATCGCGCAGCACGACTTCGCCGACATCCCCAACACCCAGCCCGTCAACAAAGACGTAACCGGTTGGGATTTTGGCTTCAGAAACCCGGACACCTTTTTCCGTGAGCTCCAGCTGCTGGCCGTTGTCGAGCGTGAAGATGTTTTCATCCGGCACGCCCACAGCTTTGGCCAGATCCGCGTGCGCGAGCAACATGTGGTGCTCGCCGTGGATCGGCATGAAGTAGGTGGGTTTGGTTAAGGAGATCATCAATTTCAAATCTTCTTGGTAAGCATGGCCGGAAGTGTGGATGTCCAAAATCTTCTGGTACAAGACTTTCGCACCCTGGCGGGCCAACGATGAAAGTATAGAAGAGATCGCGCGTTCGTTTCCTGGAATCGGGCTTGCAGACACTACACAAGTGTCTCCTTTCTTGATTTCTATCGTTTTGTGCTCGCCCCGGGCGATACGGGCCAGAGCTGAAGCTTCTTCGCCCTGAGATCCTGTAGTCAGGATTACTACTTGGTTATCCGGCAGCTTGCGAGCTTGCTCCATTTTTATAATCATGCCTTTGGCCGGCAATTTCAGGTAATTGGTGGCCAGACAAATCTCTATATTGTTCACCAGCGAGCGGCCGGTGACAACAAGTTTTCGATTAGTTTTGTAAGCCGCATCTATGACCTGCTGGACACGGGAGATCAGAGTCGAGAAGGTCGCAAATATGACGCGGCCTTTGGCGTCGACCATGATCCGGTCGATAGTGTCGCCCAAAGTTTTTTCCGACATGGAATAGCCCGGCTTTTCGGCATTGGTCGAGTCGCTCATGAGAAGAGCCACGCCTTCGCCGCCGAATTTTGCCAGTTTATCGAATTCCGTAGGGCGGCCGTCTACAGGCGTGTGGTCGAATTTCCAGTCAGTGGCATACACCAGCAATCCAGCTGGAGTGTTTATAGCCAAGCCGACTCCGTCCGGAATGTTGTGGTTGATTCGGAAGAATCGGATGCGGAAATTTCCCAAAGTCAGCACCGCGTCTTTGTCCAGTTCGTGGATTTGGGAGCGGCCGAGCAGGTGAAACTCTTCCAAGCGCTTTTTGATAAGTTCGCCTGTGAGCTTCATCGTGTAAATTGGCGGGTCCCCGATTTTCGGCAAGATATAAGGAATGGCGCCAATGTGGTCCAAATGCCCGTGGGTGATAATTACGCCTTTAATTCTTTTTTTGTTGTCTTCCAAATATTTGGTGTTTGGGATTATGTAGTCGATCCCCGGCATGGTTTCGTCCGGAAATCCCAACCCCATGTCGATGACGAGGATGTCGTCGCCATACTCCATGATGGTCATGTTTTCGCCGACTTCCTCGATCGCGCCCAAAGGGATCACCTTAAGCGTATTTTTGGAATCGGACTTGATGTGTTGCGTCTGTGGTTGAGGTTTTTCCTTAACAGCAGTTGCGTTTGTCTTGCGTTGCATTATCATAACGCAAAAAAATCCTTTCCCCGTGTGTCGCGGGAAATTAAAAATATAAGTTTCAGATAAGCTTGGGACAGGACTAATCCTGTGGCACCAGCGGCTTAATTAACACAAAAAAATCGGTAAAGGATCTAAGGACTTATTTGTAGCAATTAAGCGTTTTTTAAAGGGTTTTTGTCTCTTTTTGGGCTTGTTAGCGTAGAGTAAGTATATATCTAAAAACGTATTTTGTCAATACTAGCGGTTTTAGGCCAAAAATAAGAACCAGTCACGATTGACTGGTTCCGTAAAATTGGGTTGGCGGCCGTTCTTTTTTTTATGGATTTCAGCGAAAGAAACATCAGTCACCAGGCCTGCTCGAGGACCGGTATCAAACCGGACCAGGTAAAAGTTCGTGCCTTCGACTGGTTCGAGCACAGTGGCCAAGGACTTATTTTTTTCGTCCTTGCTGTTCACCGCACTTTGGTAAACGACTTGGTCTCCGGGTCCAAAATCGCGATCATGAGATAGGCGAATCCGATTGCGTTTTCTACGCATCGGTACCTCCTTAGGGTGTATTTGAAAACTACAGTCAAATAAATTTTTTGTCAAAGAACGCCGGCAATAAATCCAGCACTTTCATGGAAGGTGCTGGATAAAAAACGCCAGCTAAGTTGCAGCTGGCGAAAACGAGACTTGGGGTTTGCTCGCGGGCTTGGGGACCGGCAAGCGGCCGAATGTCGAAGCTTGGAATTTCATTTTGTGGTTGACGATGCTGACCAGAGTATCCGCCGTGGTTTCGGATTTTAGACGCGCGTACTCGCTTTGGGCGATTATCCGGTCTACGGGGCCGAGAACGAGCTCACAGGTATTGCGGCTGATTTTGACTACCGCAAATTGGCGGCGCGTGAGGTTGGGTACAGCTTGATAGTACCGTCCGGGCAGGCGATTGAACTTGATTTTCAAGCGGCCTCCTTCGAAATGATTTGCTTTAATTGTAACAGTTAAACAAAATAAAAAACAACACTTGAGGCAGAGAGCCGAATCCGATATAATGACCTAGCAATTTTGGACATGTGGCGGACTCTGAGCGCGTCCCGCACCATTTTATAACAATTTCAAATATATGCCGCGGTGGCGAAACTGGCAGACGCATACGCTTCAGGTGCGTACGGGGGCAACCCCATGGAGGTTCGATTCCTCTCCGCGGCACCATAAAATGGTGCGGGCTGGGTTCAAATCACACCATGTCCACCAGATTATTTTTTGAGGTGTTTTTTGACTGAGAAAGCTGTAAGATAAGCGGTAAATTAGCGGTTTGAAAACCAAAAACAGGATCGTAGGTCAATTTCGTTTCAAAGTACATGTTTAGTAACAATCTTTGTTGTCTGTAGTTGTTGCTTTCCCATTGTTTTATTGGGTTACCAACAAAATCAAATACTACTCCCAAGGCGGTTTGAAGCTCCTGCTGGGGGTATTTTATTTTGGCGAGTTTTACGTTTAGTTTTTCAATCTCAGTTAAGTTTTGTGATATAGAGCTCTCGTATTCGTTTATAAGTGCTTCATTATCCGTTCTTGCTATTCTGTCTGTTAAAGCCTTGTTTTTAGTCTTTAAATCGTTTATAGCTTGGCCAATGGAGTTCTTAATGCTTTGTTGCTTATTATACCTTTCAACCCAACAATCCCTTAGTACCGCTTCAAAGTATTTCAAGATCTCTGGATGAGGACTGACCGATGGAAGAAACGAACGCAACCCTTCGACAAGAC
>CAZOKE010000035.1:0-5053 GCA_964580495.1 uncultured Candidatus Saccharibacteria bacterium | reverse complement strand
TTTCCTTCAATTCCGTAGCCAAGGTCCGCAAACTTTGGGCCAAAACTTGCACTGTCACTTCCGGGTCTGGCAGAAAAGTAATTTTTTCCGTAAACTCGACGTCGCGGGTCCAAGCCTGGCGGCGCCTTGCATCTAAAGACTTGAGGAACCTCGCCGCTTCCTTGTATTTTTTGTATGTCAGCAGCTGTTGGGTTAAGTCATAAGCTGCTTCCTCTTCTTCGATTCCCAGTTCCAGGTTGGGAAGCAGGGATTTGGATTTGATGACCAGTAATTTTGCGGCGATGATCAGGAAGTCAGCGATGTTAACGGGATTTTTTTCTTGTAAGTTGCGGACATAATTCAAAAATTGTTCAGTGACCTTGGCCAGGGACAGTGTGGAGATATCCATCTGCTGCTCTTCTATAAGTTGCAGTAGCAGATCCAGCGGGCCTTCGAATTGATCAACAATAACTTTCATTCAAATAGTGATCATCCCCGCGAAAGCGGGGATCTTAAATTAAGTTTTCTTTATAGCAAAATTCCCGGGTGTCGGGTTTTCGAGCTTCAAATAATCCTTTACCGCCAATATTACCGATTCTGTGTACGATCCGCCCGGTAAATTGATTTTTTTGTTTTTCAATAGTTTTTTGTCAATGAACATTGGAAGCTTAAAAAGGGAAGCAAATGGCATAATCAAACCTATTTTTATTTTAAGCTTAGAATTGATGTCTTTTTCTTTTGCCATGGAAACCTTGTCGCCCGTTAGCTTGGATAGAGCTTTAAAATCACAATTGTTGCCGGCTGGGAGCACTGCTAAATAAAGTCCTTTTTTGCCCTTGAGAAGAACGGCTTTGGCGACTTCTTTGGTTTCCAAATCTTGCGTCTGCGCCGCATCAAAAGCTGTGTAGACTTTTCGGTGTTCTACAACTTGGTATTTAATTTTGTTTTGTTTCAAAAGTTTTTCGAGACTTTTTTCGATAGGCATTATTGTATCGGCGTGGAATTTTCTTTGTTTACTCCCAAAATCAAATAAATCAGATCAACCACCAAAACCAGGAGGGTCAAAATTCCGATAGCGTCAATTTTGCCATCTTTGAAGATTTGGAAAGCGAAGACCACAATCAAGATTATAGTCGCGGTCAGGCCGATGATCCTTAGGTTTTTCATAATATTATTTTTCATATCATCTACTATAACCATCCCGGCGAAAGCCGGGATCCACTACCTTAATTATCACCAAATGGTGTAAATAATTGAAGTGGACACCAGATCAAGTCTGGTGTGGCGTCCCTATTTACCCCTATTTATTTATCTTTTTTGGAGCCTCAACCTTAATATGTAACTCTTTGAGCTGTTTTTCGGTGGCTGGGGCGGGCCCGTCCATCATCAAATCTCGGCCATCGCCGGTTTTTGGGAAAGCAATCACTTCGCGTATGTTTGGTTCGTTCTGAATCAGAGTTACCAATCTATCCAAGCCCCAAGCAATTCCTCCATGCGGAGGAGCGCCAAACGACAAAGCTTGAAGCATGTGGCCGAAGTTGCCCTCAATGCGTTCGTCTTCAAAACCCATAATTTGGAATACTGCTTTCAAAGCTTCTGGGCGATGGTTGCGGATGCTGCCGCCGCCGATTTCAAATCCGTTGAGCGCGACATCATACTGCGTGGTGAGAATCTCGCCGATATTTTTCTTATCCAAAAGGTCCTGCATGAATTCCGGCTTCGGAGCAGAAAAGGGGTTGTGCGTGAAAGTCCAGCCACCCTCATTATCTTTTTCAAAAAATGGGAAATCTATTACCCAGCAAAAAGCCAATAAGTTTTTATCGTTTTTGTCTTTACGTATATCCGGGCGGTCGGTTCCATACTTTTCCATCGCTTCCTTGTAAGTCAGGCGGGGAAATGGAATTTCTTGGATCTTTTTTTCTGGGAACAAATTTTGAACAATGGCAATTAGGAGCTTTTCATTTAAATCGATGACGTTTTCTCGTTCAATAAAACTCATTTCCAAATCCAGCTGCGTAAATTCCGGCTGCCTGTCTCCTCTAGTATCTTCGTCGCGGAAACAGCGCGCAATTTGGAAATATTTTTCCAGTCCCGCAACCATCAAAAGCTGTTTATATTGCTGAGGGGATTGAGGCAGAGCATAAAAATGCCCAGGCTGCAGCCTGGATGGTACCAAATAATCCCGGGCACCTTCCGGAGTCGATTTGGAAAGATTGGGAGTTTCAACTTCCGTAAAACCTTCCTTATCCAAATAGTCACGAATAAATTTGATGATCCGATGTCGGTTTTTGAGGTCACCGGCAAGGCGCTCTCGTCTCAGATCGATATAACGGTATTTCATGCGGGCTTCTTCGGAAATTTCGTAGCCATCTGTATCAATTGCAAAAGGCAACGGTTCTGATTGATTCAATATTTTTAGACTTGTAACCTCGAGCTCGATTTTGCCAGTGGGCATGTTTGGGTTGATTTGTTTTTCCGAGCGGGGGTTGATTTTGCCTTCCACTTCTACGACATATTCGTTGCGGATTTCGTCGGCAATTTTATGCGCTTCTTCCGAGACTTTGGGATTTACGACTAATTGGATGATTCCAGTTTTGTCGCGCAGATCCAAGAAAATCAGTTTACCGTGATCCCTGCGGACCGCTACCCAGCCGTTGAGCTTAACTTCTCGCCCCTCTTTACCAACAGTGTCTATTATGTAAGTTCTTTCCATGTTTTTTATAAAAATGACTGCTAAATTATACCATAAAGCCTTGTAATCAGCAATTGATTGCCTTTTTTTATTTGCCGCAAAAGTTTTGTGCTATACTTTCTAAGTAGCAATTTATAAACGGAAACAAAAGACAACATGGCGGCGAATAAAATCGTGTTTGACCTGGAAACCCAAAAAGCATTTGATGAAGTCGGCGGAGCAGGGAAAAATCATTTGTTGAAAATTTCAGTTTTGGGATTATATTCCTATTCGGATGATAAATATTATTGCTTTACCGAGGACCAAATTTACCGCGTCGGGGAAATGTTTTTGGAAGCTGACCAAATTATCGGCTTCAATATCAAACATTTTGATTATGAAGTGCTGAAACCTTATGTTAGCTTTGATCCGCATGGCTTGCCGACGTTGGATATCTTAAAAGAAGTCGAAAAATTAATCGGCCACCGCATTCGTTTGGATAATTTGGCTTCCACAACATTGGGAATCGGCAAAAACGGCGACGGTCTGGAAGCCATACGGCTTTTCAAGCAGGGGCGGATTGATGAATTAAAAAAATATTGCCTGAACGACGTGAAAATTACTAAAGAAATTTACGATTACGCGCAAAAATACGGCAAGCTTCTTTACAAAGATTACTTTGATACCAGAGAACTCAATATTGTCTTCCCAGAACCGGAAATCAGAAAACCGGTTGTGAGGCAAACAAGTTTGTTTTAATTGATCTAATTTCTAAAAAGTTTAGGTCATTAGAAATAGTAATTAGAAATTTCATGAAATATTTTTACTGGGCATCGGCCGCGGTTTTGGCATTGGTGCTGGTTTATTTCTTTTTCATTCCGGCTTTTGCCGGAAAAATCGCCATCCCTTCGGAAGTCGGCTTCGGCAATTTTGGCATCCGGCTTTATGGGATCACTTTTGCCGGAGCGATTTTGCTGGGTTATTTCGTGGCGCGCCATAATTCATGGCGATTCGGTATCAGCAAAAATGAGGTGGATGATATCGCTTTTTGGATTACCATAGTATCGCTAATCGGCGCACGCATATATTATGTAATTTTTGATTGGCAGTTTTACTCCTCGGATTATTCCGAGATTTATAAAATTTGGCACGGAGGTTTATCTATTTACGGCGCTATAATTTCGGGTCTGATTTTTATTTTGATTTATTCCCGGAAAAAAGCTTATACATCCCTCCAGCTTTTAGACTTAGCAGCATTGACTTTGCCGCTGGCTCAAGCCTTGGGCAGATTCGGCAACTTTTTTAACCAGGAAGCATTTGGCCTGCCGACGAATCTTCCATGGAAATTATATGTCAGTGTGATCAACCGGCCCCCGCAATACAAAAATTACAGTTTTTTTCATCCAACTTTCTTGTATGAAGCGATATGGAATATAATAGTGTTTTTCATTTTATCAAAGCTCTTGCGAGGCAAAGTCAAATCCGGGGTGCTGGCTTTTTCCTATTTGGGATTGTATTCGCTCGGCCGATTTTTTACAGAGTCTATCCGTTTGGATTCAGCTTATGTTTATGGACTGAAGGTTGACCAGATCACAGCCGTTCTGGGGCTGTTGGTTGCAGGTGTTGCAATTTTGAAGCTGCAGAAAAAAATCCCTAAGAACGGTTGAAAAAATTGGGCCAAAATGGTATAGTAACGGCATGTTTAATCGTGTTTCGAGCCTGATTTTATCCATACTTTTGTTCTTCATTTTCTTCGGCTCCACCGCAACTTTCAGCGTATTCGCGGCGGCATTGGTTTTGTTTATATTCGCCGCGGCAATAATCAATTTCAAGCGACTCGGACCCACATGGCCGCATTTACTGTTACCATGTTTTTATTTGCTCGGCATCGGCAGCATCTTTGCTGTCATCACGGGCCCTGCTTTACGGCTGATTTTCCTGATCATCGCAGTGATTGTTTTTTATGTAATGGAGATGGAGCTGGGGCACGAAAGCCATTTTCTCCAAAATATCTATTTGTTTTCGGTCTTTGCTATTTATACAGGATTATTCGCGGTGGAATATTACTTTCACATCAGCTATCTTTGGATAGTATTGGCCATGTTCGGTATTAGTTATTTGCTGATCATCCAAGGTTTTGCCGGATTCTCCCTGCCCGTAAAAAAATACTTTATGCTCCTCATAGCTTTGGTTTGCGCCGAGGTGGCTTGGGGGTTGTCATTTTGGCCGACGTATTACGTGGTCAACGCCATAATATCTTTTATTATCTTTTATCTGCTTTGGATATTTTCTTTTTCCGCTTTTTTCGGCAAACTTACCCGCAATAAGATTTATTGGCAGCTTAGCTTAGCATTGGTTGTATTGTGTTTAACATTATTAACCGCAAATTTTCGCATGATTACC
>CAZOKE010000034.1:0-5242 GCA_964580495.1 uncultured Candidatus Saccharibacteria bacterium | reverse complement strand
GGCAATATTCAGAAAGGGCACTGGGCTTACTCGCAAAAGCTGATTATAAAAATGGTATAGTCGCCGGTCTACCGCAAGGTACTGTTGTGGCACATAAATATGGCGAGCACATCGTTACGGATCAACAAGGGCATAATATCGCAGTCGAACTGCATGATTGCGGTATTATTTATGCGCCACAAACTTATTTGCTTTGCGTCATGACTCGCGGACAGAAGGTAGAAGACTTAGAAAGCACCATCAAAGATATATCATCCTTGGTCTATAACGAAAACAAATAAAAAAACCGCCACACCCATTCCGGGCTTGGTCCGGAATCTAAAAAAGATCCTGAAACAAGTTCATGATGGTCGGAGGCAGTTTTTTATATTGGCAAGAATTACTTAATCAGAATTTTATTAACCTCTTCCAGGATATCCTCAGTTGTATGATACGCTTTGACCATGAATTGCTCGATGGTCAGCGACTTGGTGCGTTCAATGTCTTGTTTGCTCCAAAGGTTGCTTAGGATTATGACTTTGGTTTTGGCCAGAACTGGGTCAGAAGATTTGCGGATGTTTTCGAGCACGTGGAAACCGTCCATCTCGGGGAGCATGAGGTCGAGCAGTACCAAGTCCGGCTTTTCTGCCTGGAGCACCTCCAAAGCGGTTTTGCCGTTGTCAGCCTCCACCACGCGGTAGCCGGAATTCGCCAGTTTGGCAACCACGATCTCGCGCATGGTGATATCATCTTCTACAACCAGGATTTTTTTGTTCTTATCGGGCACTTGTTTATTTCCTTAAAAAGTAATGCACAGCTTTAGCATTATTATAATCCCAAATTGATTTTTTGGCAAAATTATGCTATAATATGTAAGTGATACGAACTTAAGCACAAATCAGTGCTGCAGCAAAAACTCGAAACAAAATACAAAACGGCGAACAATGATTTCAATTTCAGCACATCGGCCAAAACCGCGGTTTTTAGTTTTACCCAAATCTTGATCCGCATAATCGCCCGAGTCATGCAGCCGTTTATGGCAGAGATCGAAGTGAAGTCAAACGGATTTGACGAGAGCTCAATCAAGCCCTTAATTTTTATTTCCAACCACAAAAGTTATTATGATTCTTTGCTGATCGCTTATTCGTTCCCGTTTTTTTCTAAAATTTTTCCGCTGCGGTTCATAACCTGGGATAGGTTCTTTGAAAATGTTTTTTCGAGGATGCTTTTTAAATCCATGGGCTGTTACCCGGCATATTACGGCCTGGGGGTGGAAAAATCACTCGAGATTCCGGATAAAATTCTGCAAAACAAAGGCGCGGTGGTTTTTTTCGTTGAGGGTTCCTGTTTCCGGGACGATGTCCTGCACCCGGTCAAACCCGGCGCGGCAATTCTGGCGCTGAAGCATCCCGAAGCAAAAATTTTGCCGTTTGCCATTAAAAATTCTTACAAGATAAGAAACTTATTTTCCCGGCCCAAGGTCCAAACCGCGATCGGCCAGCCTTTTTATCTCAAGGACAAGATCAACATGGCATCGGCGACCGCTGAATCCGTAAGTAAAATTTTTATGGACGAAATTAATATGCTATTTGGCCAATTGGAATAAAATGCAAGCCCGAGTTTTTACCAGCAACGATATGGAAAAACACCCTTGGCTTATCAAGCTGCTTAGGGTTTTCCTTGTCCCTATATTGAACATAATCCCTGCCGGTATGCTCCAATCTTTGGTCCACAAATCCAGCGGTTACGGTTCAAAAGTCATAGATGTTGCCGGTACCAGCCATTCGCTGGAAACAATGTACACCAAAGAGAAAACGGTTAGGGCAAAGAGTGCCTGGGAGTCATTTGCGAATAATTTTTGGCATAACATTATTTCTCAGCCAAAAGCTATCCGCAACCGGCTGAAAATAGTCGAAAAAATTCTAAAAAAAGAAATCAATCAGCTAATCGCAAGCGGCAATGAAGTTACGATTTATAATCTTGGCGGCGGCTCTTCGAGGGCAGTAATCCAAAGTTTGAGCAAACTCAAACCCAAAGTGTTAGGAAAAATCCACGTTTCCACCTTAGATAAAAGCCCCAAAGCTTTGGACTTGGGTAAACAACTAGCCAAAAGCTATAAAGTAGATAAGCAATTCAATTGGATTGAAGGCAATATACGCAACGTAGCCAACCTTTTGCCAACCAATTCCGCAGACCTTGTAGAAATGGTTGGCTTGCTGGATTATTTTGACCATTCGGAATCGGTAAATATCATTTCAGCGATTTACAAAATATTGAAGCCGAATGGGGTGTTTCTGGTCGCAAATGTTCATCCGAACAATGAAGCTGAATTCGTGAAAAATGTCGGCTGGCCAAAAATGCATTACAAGACCGCAGAAGAATTATCAGCAATTCTATCCGAATCGGGATTTAAAGAAGAATATTTAGAACTAATTTTTGAACCGCTAAAAGTCCATCTCATAGGGATTGCCAGGAAAAATTAAATGCTAGACATATTCGCAAAAGTCGGGCTTATAAATTGCATTGTTGCGATTTTTCTTATCATCCAGATTTTATTGAAAGGCAAAAAAGACTTTCAGAACTGGTCGTTTATTGTCTTGGCCTCATCTATAGCGTTGTGGTCATTTGGGTATTGGCAATGGCTTTCCAGTGCCACGCCAGACCGCGCTGATTTTTGGGTGAAGATTTTCACTGTCGGTTCTACATTGATTCCTCTAACTTATTTTTTTTGGGCCTCAGTTCTTCTTGGGGAAATAAAGAAATACATTACCCACCTCATTGGCTTAAGCTTGATCTCGATTTTATTGATTTATGATACATTTGCCACATCGTTAATTATTAAAGGATTGGGTCCGAAATCAGTTTTTCCATTTTGGCCGCAACCAGGGGCTTTGTATTTGTGGTATATATTAGTGCTGTATTTCGGAGCTGTGGGTTCCTCCTTGCTTTTGCAATTTCGTTCGTATCGAAACACCAAAGATCAAAATCTTAAAAATCAAGTCAAGTACATTTTCTGGGGGTCTGTTGTCGGATTTGGGGGAGGATTAACCAACTTTTTCCTTTGGTATAATATTTCCATCCCGCCTTACTTCAATTTTTTGGTTGGAGTAGGTTTGATTTTGTTTTATTATGCCGCGTCTAAACACAGTTTATTCAACATTAAAGTTATTGCCACTGAATTTCTGGCCTATGTTTTATGGATCGGTATTTTAGCCAGATTCTTGTTGGCAACAACCACCCAGGATCGAGTTATAGATGGTATAACTTTGATCTTCTTGTTAATAATAGGCCAAAGGTTGATCCGTAGTGTCCGGGTGGAAGTCGAACAGCGAGAACAGCTGGAAAAATTAGATAAAGAATTAGAAGCGGCAAACGCCCAGCTTAAAGTTTTAGACCAGGCCCGTGCGGAGTTTATTTCCATTGCTTCCCACCAGCTGCGCACGCCGCCGGCGACCATCAAATGGTACTTAGCCGCAGTACTTACCGGAGATTTCGGCCCAATCAGCGACCAGGTCCGGAAAGCTCTGGGCAATGCCGAGATGACGAACAACAGCTTGATCTCCCTGATTGATGATCTGCTGAATGCTTCGCGCATCGAGCGCGGCAAGCTTGAATTTATATTTGAACCCACTGACATCGTGAAGATTACCAAATTCACGGTCGACCAGCTCACGCCACAGGCTTTGCAGAAAAAGCAGCAACTCATATTCATAGCGCCCAAAACGGAAATTCCGCAGGTGACAGCAGACAAGGAAAAAATCCGGCAAGTTGTGAACAACTTTATAGATAACTCAATCAAATATACCCCTCAAGGCGGCAAAATTGAAGTCAGCGTGACCAAGACAGCCAAAGACGCGGTCATCAAAGTCAAAGATAACGGCAAAGGGATTTCCAAGGAGAATCTCAAATCCGTTTTCGAAAAATACAACCGCGGCGGCAACAAATCCGACTCGCAAGGATTGGGCCTAGGTCTTTATGTGGCTAAAGTCGTGGTTGAAGAGCATAACGGAAAGATTTGGGTGGAGTCGCCGGGAGAAGGGAAGGGCTCGACTTTCTGCATCAGCCTGCCACTGAAATCAACTCTCAAGGTTGCGACCTTTGATTTAACCAAAGAACAAACCACAGTTAAATCGAAAATCTAGGCTTGAGTAAAGCCCCGTTAATTGCTAAGGTAATTGGTCATAGAAGGGGGATCCGATGATTGAGATCGCATTAGTACTGTTCCTGGAATTGATTCTTGGGATGGTGGCCTATGCCGGATTCTTTGTAACCGGCTGGATCTGGCTCGCCGTGGTGATTTTCACTGTACTCAATCTTGTTTTGGTGAGTCTGGCAATCTTCGCTTGGCTCAACCAGAAAAGCTGGGAGATGGTGGGCAAGATCATAACCAACATCGTTTGAGCAAGGTGTGCTGACTCATGAGTCAAAGCTGCGCAGCAAACAAGCGCAGCTTTTTTGTATTGCCATTAATCACGTTCACTAAATTTCCGGAAGCAAATTCAAATAATATATAAGCGCACTCTTATATAAATGCTTACAGAGCTTTTTTGAGATGCTTTTATTGTGCTTTATTGTCCACTAAAGATCTCATCCACATAACACCACATCCAATTTTCTCCCGGTTGAAATGATTTGATAACTGGATGCTGCGTCTGATGGAAATGCTTGGTTGCATGCTTATTTTTTGAGCTGTCGCAGCAGCCCACGTGCCCGCAGGTTAAGCAAAGACGAAGATGGACCCATGTATCGCCAATTTTCAAACACTCCTCGCATCCTTCCGGGGTGTTTGGTTTAGTATTCGGATCAGCATTCTTTATATGTTCGCAAGTATCGTTCATAAATAAAAATCTACACTGATTAGAACTTGTTCGCAATGCCTCTTATACACAATAGTATTATGTTAAGCGGGAGCTTTACAATAACTGGAGAGTTGTGGTAAATTGTCCCTGCTATGAAACGGCTTAATTCCGCGATTTTCCGAGGGAATATACATCTACTCGTAACAGGAGCAATTGTAGGAAGCTCTTTTTTTGTTGTCCAAAAAGCTAAAGCAGATACTTTGATTCAGGATCAGGTTTACGGTGACGTGACCTGGACCAAAGCGCAGAGTCCAATAATATACTTTCCTGGAAACAAAATATGGGGGACTCTGACTATTGAACCAGGCGTAGTGGTGAAAGTTTGGTATACCGGCCTTAGTGCGGCGAAAGGCATTATCGCAAACGGCACCGCCGATGATCCCATAATTTTTACGTCTTACTTC
>CAZOKE010000033.1:0-5407 GCA_964580495.1 uncultured Candidatus Saccharibacteria bacterium | reverse complement strand
AACAAATTCAAGGCTTTTTCAGAATATTCCCGGTTCAAAACAGTTGCGTTATAAAGGATGCGGAAAAACAAGGCATAATCTTTTACAGAAATTTGGTAATTGGCATTACTTGGGCTGTTCAAACCTAAATCAGAGTAAATTTCGTCTAAATTATTTCCATCCAATATACTCAATAAACTATAAACCGCACCGTTGTCTGAATTAATAATCATTCTGCTGATCAAATCGTCAACTGGATAACTATTTCCAACCGTTAAGGTAGAAGGCGAATCAAATTCAGAATTGGCCACTTGAGCTTGTATCTGTGGGGTATATTTAATCTGAGTTTGAAGAATTGCAGAATTATTCTGGGCTTGCTGGTAATAAGCAATCATTATTACGACTTTGAGGAGGCTGGCCGGATAATATTGTTGTTCGTCATTGATTCCGACCCAACGCCCGTTGGTGCTGCGGAAATAGATAGAAATATCCGTAACTTTATTTTGAAACTTCTCATCATCTACCAATTTAGATAATTTATTATCCAGATCCGTAAACTCACCAAACTCCTTGCTGTAGGGTAAATCGTAAGCTAACAAAGGGTTGATAAACTTGAAGTTGACATCTTTTTCCCGTACAGATGAAAATTGCCTGAATGTTTGTTGGGCTTTTTTTATGTCAATTCGATGCGTAAAAAAATATCCAGCGCTTGCGCCAACTAGGCAGAAAAAAATAGAAACCGCTGCGGTTTTGATTTTATTGTTCATATTTAATTATCGCCACGAACCAGCCACAATATAATACAGTGTTTTTAAAATAATTTCCAGGTCAAAAAATAGAGACTGGTTCTTTATGTAATACAAATCATATTGCAATTTTTGGCGGGTCTCCTCCAAGCTCGACGCATAGATATTTAATTGTGCCCAGCCGGTCAGGCCGGGTTTGACCAGGTGCCGTTCGTCAAAAAACGGGATCTGTTTTTTCAAGGCCTCGACAATCCCCACCTGCTCGGGTCTAGGGCCAACCAGGCTCATGTTGCCGCGAAGCAGATTGATGAACTGAGGCAACTCATCGAGGCGAAACCGGCGCAGCAGCTTGCCGACTCCAGTAATTCGCGAATCCTTTTCTTGTGTCCAAGTATTGCCTTCCCCCGCCCGCATAGTGCGATATTTGTACATTCTGAAAATTTGGCCGTTCTGACCTACTCGTTCCTGTATAAACAAAACCGGCCCTTTGGAGTTTAATTTGATAGCAAGGGAAATAAGCGGCCAAGTCACTATAAATGCCAGCATCATGAGTAAGCCAAATACAAAATCGAAACCTCTTTTAACTAAATGGTAAACCCGACGTTTGTTCTGATAATTAATATTTGCCAAAAACCAAAATTCATTTACCGAAGTCAAGTCGATTTTGCGCGTCAATTCCTCGTAAAAATCGTGATAACTATAAAATGCTATTCGGTTTTTTCGCAAATCATAAAATTTTGACAGCAACTCTGGCCGGCTCCGGAGAGTTTCTGGAAAGACGATACTGGCACCGTCAGCAAACTGCAGCTGCGATAAATCATTTTCCCCGATATAGCCTTTCAACCTGAAACCCAAATAGTTGTGATTTTTAATTTCCTCTTCCAATACATGGCGCTCGTCACCGAATGCAAACAAATAAATATTTTCTGGATTCCGGCGCACCATCATTGTTTTTACAAACAAATACCAGGCTGCAAGCAAAAACGTGACCAGTAAAACATGCAGCAACAAAAATCGCCGAGGAGTCAACAGAAACTCAGGTTGGTAGTAAAAATATATTATGGCCGCCACCAATGACACCAGCATGCTGGAAATTAAGCTGAAAACCAAAGTCGTGTACCGCCTCAACACTTGAAAATCAAATAGATTGTGTGCAAACATGATCACCAGCCACATGGCATACACCAAAGCAAAAGCTCGAATGTGCCTCCCCCATTCCTGGTGCACATGGCTCGGGTATTTTATGGATAGCGTCAGGTACAAGCCGAAAATAAACAGCACCGCAGAGGGCACTGCCAAAAGCCAAAAAGCTTCGTTTTTTCTAGACTTTTGCATAAGACTTCGGTAGTATTATACCGAAGCTGCCAGCCAATTCGCAACTAATTTCTTTTTACAAAATGTGCGGAATAGCCGGAAAAATTTATCTTAAGAAGGATAAGTCGGTCGCTCCTGAAATGATCAAAAAAATGACTGACAAGCTTGCCCACCGAGGCCCTGACGATGAGGGCGTTTTTATTGATGGCCCAATCGGCTTAGGCTCGCGTCGGTTGGCAATAGTAGATCTGACAAATGCCGGGCACATGCCGATGAGCGATGAGCAGCAACAAGCTTGGATTACTTACAACGGCGAAATCTATAATTTTCCGCAACTTAAGAAAGATTTGGAAGAGCAAGGTGTTAGATTCCGCTCGCATACCGACACCGAAATCATCCTCCAACTTTACAAAAAATACGGGATCGACTGTCTGAAATATTTGCGCGGCATGTTTGCGTTTGCAATTTGGGACAAAAATTTGCAGCAACTTTTTTTGGCCCGCGATCGAATCGGTAAAAAACCTTTGAAATATTACGTTGACGATAAAACTTTAACTTTTGCTTCTGAACTGAAAGCGATTTTGGAAGATCCGGAAATAAAAAAAGAGCCGGATTTGGAAGCAATTGATGAATACCTAACATACCAATACGTGCCCCATCCAAAAACTGGGTTTAAGAATATTTACAAATTGGAACCAGGCCATTATTTGCTGATCAAAGATGGGAAAATCACTAAACAGAAATATTGGGATTTGGATTACACCTCAAAAGAAAACCTAGATGAACAGGTTTGGAAGCAAAAAATCAAGGACAAATTGACCGAATCTGTAAATCTGCGCCTGATTTCTGATGTGCCTTTGGGTGCCCACCTCTCAGGAGGCATTGATTCAAGCGTGGTAGTAGCACTCATGTCGCAGATAATGAAAGAACCGGTGAAAACCTTTTCTATCGGGTTCAAGGAGTCTGACTACAATGAGCTGCCTTATGCCGAAATGGTTGCGGAAAAATACCACACAAAGCACACGGAGTTCATAGTAGAACCAAATGCCATCGAAATTCTTCCCAAACTAGCTTATCACTACGAAGAACCATTTGCCGACTCCTCTGCCCTGCCGACCTGGTATTTATCGGAGTTGACCCGCAAGCATGTAACTGTCGCCCTCAACGGAGATGGCGGGGATGAAAATTTCGCTGGCTATTCCCGATACAATGCGGCAAAACTATTTAAAACTTTGGCAGCGATTCCAAATAAGAAACAGTTAGCTGAACTCAACAGGGTTTTATACCAAACCACTAAGCTTAAAATTTTCCGAAAAGGATATCGATTCTTAAGCTCCTATTCGGGTAATCCTTTGAGCTTTTACAGAAATATTATTGATTATATCGACCAGGACGAAAAAAATAATCTATATACCGAACAATTCAAATCTTCGGTAAAAAATTCATCTTGGAAATCTTTCTTAGAACAGTATTATGATAATCCAGATGTCAAAAATTGGCTCGATAAATTCCTTTATACTGATATAAAAACTTATTTGCCGGATGATTTATTGGTCAAAGTCGATATCGCTTCAATGGCGCATTCTGTGGAAGTTCGCTCCCCTTTCCTCGACCATGAATTCCTGGAACTAACTGCAAAAATTCCTGGCAACCTGAAATTGCACGGCCAGAACAAAAAATACATTCTCAAACAGTTAGCCTACGACTTGTTGCCACGCGAATGTATTGATCGGCCAAAGCAAGGTTTTGGAGTGCCTCTAGAACATTGGTTCCGCGGCCATCTTTACGAATATTTAAAAGATAATCTGCTTGATGAAAAATTCCTTAGCTACGGGTGGTTTAGGCGAGAAGCCATGATGACGTTAATAGAAGACCATAGGACGCATAAACAAAACAACGCCAACCAATTGTGGGCGTTGCTGATGCTGCGAATGTGGCTTAAGACTTGGTTTGAACAAGCCGCCTAATTAGTTCTTTGTCCTTTTCCACGATTTTTTGTAGGTCGTGGTTTTCTTTTGCATACTTATACCCATTCTCTCCCATCTGTATCCTAGACTGATCATCTTCTAAGAATTTCTTAAAACCGCTTTTCAGCCGTTCAAAATCACCATGAGCACAAATACCCATCTTGTATTTCTCCAGCATACCATCAGGATCCACGTTCAGAGATAAAATTGGGGTTTTATTTTTTAGAGACTGTACGAAAGTGTTTGGGAAGCCTTCTGCTTTAGAAGTATTAATAAATATTTTTGCTTTTTCAAAATACTGATTTATTTCACTGATAGGTACAAACTCAATATATTTTAAATTAATAAAATTATTTACAGAGTTTTTTATTCTTTCAAAAATTAAAGGGTCACTAGATTCCGGCATTACCATAACAAATTTTTCTCCTGGAAATTCTGACACGAGCTTCAAAAATAATTCAGGGAGTTTTATAGCATCTGCTCGACCAACCCAAAGACAAAAATTTTTATTAGTTAAGTCAATATTCCCTGCAATTGGATGCGCTGAATTTCTTATAAGAGAATCTCTTCCATAATTTTCTTTAAGAGCCTCAGCTTGAATCTTATGTTGTACAATTACCATATCTGCTTTTTTTAAACCTATTAAGAAAAGTTTCCACCTTATATAACCCTGTATCCCTGACATCCAAGGTGGCATATTTTCACCTAAGTCAAAATCGGAAGCGGACATATAAACAAATTTCTTATGGTATACAAGACAGTATAAAGCAACAATTCCTGTTTCTAATCCTGCGGCTCTTTGTATATAAAGATTGGCATTAATTCTCGAAAGCAATTTCCAGAGTCTAAAAAGACCCAGGATTAAGCCGGTAAATTTTATTTTCCTCTTTGGATTATAAAATTTATAAAGTCTAACATTTCTAATCTCCTCGATCTTGGGTTGGCCGAAATCCCCGACAATAAAATTCACTTTAAAGTCAGGGTCAGCAGCCAATGAGCTAGCTAAATAGTATAGCTGCAATTCTGCTCCGCCGAATCTGGAGTTGTTTTTTGGATTAAATAAATGGTACGCGTATAGCGAGACAAAACAAATTTTGATTTCTGTCATTAAATTTTTTTCGCTCTAATATAGAATTTATAATCAGCCCCCAAAATTTGACGACTTAAATGAAAGGTAATGAGTTTAATATAGTATTTTATTTTTTTTGAAAAACCAGTCGGTTTATCTTGCCAAAAAAAAGCTATCAACCTTAAGTTAACTATGGTAAAATTTTGAAGTTCCTTTTTCAAGCGTTTTTCATCAAAAGATTGTTTGTGCCCCCAGCGATGGAATGTATTTCCGCAATTTGGGCAAAAAATCAACGAATCTGATAGATTTTCTAAAGCAGGGACTGTCAAATA
>CAZOKE010000032.1:0-5809 GCA_964580495.1 uncultured Candidatus Saccharibacteria bacterium | reverse complement strand
GCACGGATTGCGCGCACTTTGCCGCACTGGGTGCTGAAGTTACCGGGGTTGACGGTTCTCCTAAGATGATTCAGACTGCCCGAAACCGGTATCCTGGCATAATGTTTCAAGTTGTGGACCTGCTGGAACCAATGCCGTTCAAAGATGATGAGTTCGATCTTGTCACTTCAACCGGGGTATTGATGTCGCTTTCGAAAATTGATATTTTTCTCAAGGAAGCCAAAAGAGTCCTTAAGGATCGGGGCAGTGTCATCATTACCGTATTCCATCCTGCTTTCAACTTCCCAACTGCCAGGCTTTACCGCTCGATTTGGGCAAAGATAACCGGAGGGCCTGTTGTGGCGGTATCAGAAAACTATTTTCAAGGCACGACCAAGCGAAAAGACGACAAAGCGACACATGCTTGGCCATTTTATCACCGAACAATCGAAGATTATTCCGCAGAGTTTGCCAAAGCAGGTCTAATCATCGAGCAAATACTCGAGCCTCATAACTTCGACCCAGCCGATCTTGATATCAGCAAAATCGAATACGCTTCAAGGTTGCCCAGATTTATTGTTTTTAAATTAAGAAAAGCAAATTTTTAATCGGATGAAATTCTCCTTCTCTTGGCTCAAAGATCTATCAGGGTACAGTGGCTCTGCCGAAAAATTGGCAGAAGTTTTGTCTTTGCACGCTTTTGAAACCGAAATTATAGCAGGCCAGGAGTTCAAAAATATAATTGTTGCCAAGGTTCTGAAAGTAGAAAAGCACCCCAACGCCGACCGTTTGAGGGTTGTGGAGCTTACGGACGGGCAAAATATATTTGAGCCGGTGGTTTGTGGAGCCTGGAACTTTGAAGCAGGCGATATTGTGCCGCTGGCCTTGCCAGGGGCTTTGATCCCTCATGACCAGCACGATCCGGAAGGCAAGCCATTTACGCTTACGAAGGCAACTATACGCGGGATTGAATCACAAGGAATGATCTGTTCAGGCAAGGAACTCGGGGTGTCGGACGACGGGAAAGGGATTCTCAAACTCGACAGCAGTTACAAATTAGGCGAGACTTTTGTGTCTAAAGACGGCGAAGTAAAGCTGGATATTTCCCTTCCGGCTAATCGGCCGGACCTCCTTGGATATTTGGGTGTGGCCAGGGAAATTTCCGCTTTGACTTATTCTAAGTTTGCATTTAGATATCCAAAGATAGATCTAAACAAATTTAAACCCAAGGTGCTTAAAGTAAACATTTCGTCGGAAAAATTATGCCCGCGCTACCTCGCAGTCCGCTTGGGGAATGTCGAAATCAAACCTTCTCCGGAACCGATGCAAAAAAGGTTGCGGGAAGTCGGATTGCGCCCGATCAATAATATTGTCGATATCACAAATTTTGTAATGTTGGAGACCGGACAGCCTTTGCATGCGTTTGATGCCAGCAAAGTTTTTGGCCCGATCAATGTTCGGCCGGCATACGTCAACGAACAAATTACCACTCTCGATGGGACACCCCATCAGCTTAACAGCCAAAATTTGGTTATCGCCGACGCTAAACAGGCCATAGGTATCGCCGGGGTCATGGGCGGTGCCAATACAATGATAGATAATTTTACTTCGGAAATTATTTTGGAATGCGCTAATTTTGATAGTGTCTCAATTCGCAAAACCGCGCGCGAACTGGGACTGCGAACAGACGCCGCGGTCAGATACGAAAAGTCTCTGCCTTTGGCTTTGGCTGATACCGCCGCTACTTATGCCGCTTATTTAATTGTCCAGCTTGCGGGTGCGAAAGTTTTAGAATTTGTGCCCGCAGGGGTCAAGCCTAAGCCTCTCCGAAAAATCAAACTAGACCCGAAAAAAGTCGGCACACTCCTCGGAATGGAGATTAAATCCGCAAGGCAAAAAGAAATTTTATCGAAATTCGGCTTTCAGGTAAGCAATATAGATCCGATTAACGTCATTGTGCCTTTTGAGCGCACCGACGTTTCGATTTGGCAGGATTTGGCAGAAGAAATCGGCCGCTTTGAAGGACTAAATGAAATTGAAGAGGTGATGCCGGCAGTGGTGCCCAGCGCTTTGATGACCAACCCTTTGGTGGACAAGCGCCAACAGGTGGCGGAAATTTTGGCCGGATTGGGGTATTCGGAAATTTACACTTACTCTTTCGTCTCAGCCCAGGATCTTGCGCGCTGGGAGATCGATGCCAAAATCGCGATTGAGGTCGAAAACCCGCTGACATCCGACCAAAAATATATGAGGCCAAACTTATTGCCAAATATTCTTAAAACTGCGGAATACAACGAGCGTTATTTCGATAAAGGCGATTACTTTGAGATAGGCAATGTTTATTGGCGCGAAAACGGCCAAATGTTGGAAAAAATGTATCTTGGAATTTTTAGCTACGCTAAAAATTACCCTGTGATGAAGCTGGTTTCGTCATTCCGCGAACTTTGCCGGAGGCTGAATATCGAAATTACAATCGATCAGGAAGGGGAGCAGTTGGCCGCGATCAAATCAGGCAAAGCAGTTTTGGGCCGGATCGGAAGAATTAATGTCGGAGGGCCAAATTGGGTCGGCGTACATCTGGATTTCGAGGAGTTTGTAAAAAAAATAAAGCCAAAACAATTCAAAGCTCCAAATAAATATCCCAGCATTGAATTGGATGTTGCGGTATGGGCCAGGAAAGATTTGCCATGGGCCAAGGTGGAACAGACTATCAAAGCTATTGATTCAAAAATTATAAATCGCGTTGAATTATTTGATATTTATACTGGAAAAAACGTGCCGATGAACAAAAAAAGCCTGGCATTCAGGATTGCCTATGAATCTGCCGAAAGGACTTTAACCGAGGCAGAAGTCGAGAAGGTCCACATAGAAGTCCTCAACGAGCTAAAAAACCGATTAAATTTAGAAGTTAGATAACATTAAAAAGCCCTGTAAAATGGGCTTTTTTTATCCCCAACAAGGGCTAGAAAATTGCCTCAAAATTTGCTATAATATATACATATAAATCAGGGCCAAAAAGGCCCATTTTTCAAGGAAAAACATGGCCAAAGAAGAGAAAGAAAAAGACGCTAAAAAAGACAAGGCATATACTGCCGAACAGATCACTGTTTTGGAAGGCTTGGAGCCTGTCCGCAAGCGCCCTGGCATGTACATTGGCAACACTGCGAAAGAAGGGTTCCACCATATGCTTAAGGAAATAGTCGACAACTCGATCGACGAAGCCATGGCCGGGTATGCCAAAACAGTAACCATAACTATTCACAAAGATAATTCTGTCACAGTTCGCGATGACGGACGCGGCATTCCGGTGGATGTGGTCAAAGCTACCAAAAAATCAGGATTGGAAACCGTGCTTACAGTATTGCACGCCGGCGGTAAATTCGGCGGCGACGCATCTGGCTACAAAGTCTCCGGAGGCTTGCATGGTGTCGGCGCTTCCGTGGTCAATGCTTTGTCCGAATGGCTGCACGCGGAGGTCCGGAGAGATGGCAAACGTTATACCCAGGATTACAAGCGCGGCAAAGCCACGGGCAAAATCAAATTGGAAGGGAAAATCCCAGCAAACGATAACTGGCAGAGCGGCACGGAAATTTCGTACAAAGCCGATCCGGAGATTTTTACTGTTGCAGAATTCGATCTCAAAGAAGTTTTGGACCATTACCGCCAGCAGGCTTATTTAACCCGCGGCGTGCATCTGGTCATCAATGACGAACGATCTGATTTCAGCTATCAATACTATTTTGAGGGCGGCTTGGTCGCATACATCCAGCACATGAACCGCAGCAAAAATGTGAAGACCAACCCCATGTACGTGACGAAAACCGTCGAAGACGTCATGGTCGAGACAGCAATCCAGTACACAGACGATTTCTCCGAAACTGTGATGACCTTTGCCAACAATATCCATACGCCAGAAGGCGGCATGCATCTTACCGGTTTCCGTTCGGCTCTGACCCGTTCTATAAATAACTATGGGGTAAAAAATGGCTACATCAAAGAAACGGACAAGATTACCGGCGAAGATATGCGCGAAGGCTTGACCGCAATTATTTCGGTTAAGCTTCCAAATCCGCAGTTCGAAGGCCAGACCAAGGCTAAATTGGGTAATGCGGAGGTTCGGGGCATTGTGGAAGACGTTGTGGGTGAAGGATTGGAATTTTGGTTGGAAGAACATCCCAGTGATGCGGGTAAGATTTTGGAAAAAGTACTATTGGCTGCCAAAGCCAGGCTCGCGGCCAGGGCTGCGCGCGATGCCGTAATCCGCAAAGGCGTATTGGATGGTTTGGCTTTGCCTGGTAAATTGGCGGACTGTTCTGAATCCGACCCAGACCAGTCGGAACTTTATATCGTTGAGGGTGATTCGGCCGGAGGCAGCGCCAAACAAGGACGCGACCGCCGTTTTCAGGCAATTCTTCCCCTGCGCGGCAAAATACTGAATGTCGAGCGCGCGCGGTTGGACAAAATGTTGTCTAACCAGGAAATCAAGAACCTGGTCATTGCCATGGGTGCGGGAGTGGGCGACCAGTTCAATGTCGAAAATATGCGTTATCACAGGATCATTATCATGACCGATGCCGATGTAGACGGTGCGCATATTCGAACTCTGCTTTTGACTTTATTTTATCGGTACTTCCCGGATGTCATAAACCGCGGCTATCTTTACATTGCCCAACCTCCGCTGTTTAAAGTCAGTCATAATAAAAACGCCGCTTATGCTTTCTCTGAAAGGGAACGGGATTTATTGATTGATAAATTTATATCCGAAGCGAAAGAAAAAAAAGCTGCCAAAAATAAGAAAGAGAAAGAAGTTTCCGAGGAAGCCAAGGAGATTGCCGAGGCAGCTCCCGAACAAAGCGGCGAAGTCACAATAAAGGGCGTCAATGTCCAGCGCTACAAAGGTTTGGGCGAAATGAATCCGCAACAGCTTTGGGAAACTACCATGGATCCGATTACTCGAGTCATGCTTCGCGTATCGGTTACAGACGCTGAGAAAGCGAGCAAGATTTTTGAAACTCTGATGGGGGATGAAGTCGCGGCACGCAAGAGCTTTATCCAAACACACGCCAAGACTGTCAAAAACCTCGACATTTAACTGCCGATAAGGTCGATAGGGTAAATAACTATTGATTTTAGACACTGTTATGAAATAATAAAGCTAGCGTTGACCGCCAGCTAAGTTTTTGTTATGATGGAGGGCCGTGTAATGCAAGCGGCGGCTGGTTTAAAACGAAAAGCTTACTATTTGCCGTTTCGAGCGGCTCCTTTGCTGCTCAAATGGTGAATCAAGAGCAGTAAAGGAGGGCGCTATGCGCCAAAAGGGATTTTTCTATCTCATTGCCATGCTGAGCATGGCTTGCGGTAGCAGTCCTTCCGCACCATCCAGCCCGACTGTGAAGCAGCTGGACATCACACCGCCGAAGTTCGCGCTCTCAACCACATCTGGAAGCAACCAGGTCGTGGCAGTGAATCCCAGCGGCAACTACCGATTCAGTGTCACCGGAGGCGCGAGTTTGGACAGCACCGGAATGGCTATCAATGCCATCCGCGTGATTTCCAATTCCGTTCCCGGCGATTACCGGTTGACTGCGACTGACGGCATCAACTCTATCAGCTCTGAGTTCAAGGTTGTGGAAGGCGAGTACGTTGAAGTAATATCAACTCCCACCTGTCCTTTGCGGGTTAACCAATCTTATCGGTTCGGCGTGATGTATGTCCTAAACCCGCCGTTTCCCGCACTAATTGGAATGAGCTTGCAGCTGAACGGTGGCGGAGGCATCAACGATTCATCCACGCCTATCACGGCGTATACGCCAAACGGGATTGGGGAAAT
>CAZOKE010000031.1:0-5838 GCA_964580495.1 uncultured Candidatus Saccharibacteria bacterium | reverse complement strand
TGCGAGAGCATCGCACTTTCGAGCTCGCCCGAAAGTTCGTAGGCACGTTCATGGTGTACCGGTTGTCCCGTCTGGGGCATCGCCGGGTAGCTAGGTCCAGTTAAGATAAACGCTGAATGCATATAAGCGTGAAGCTGTCCACAAAACTAGGTTTCGTTGCTTGAAATATAGCGATAAGTTCGGGGAAGACGACCCCGTATCGCCAAAGCGTTTTCAAAAAGTTGTAGCAATACAATTTCAGAGAATGTAGCGGCCCATAGGTTGCAGGTGTAAGCGCAGTAATGCGTTGAGCCGAGCAATACTAATCAACTGAAAGTTTGATTCAATTTTTTCTTAAGAAAAAATTGTCCTGAGCACGGTGCCTCAGCACCGCATGCGAAGGATCTTGAAAAAGGTCCCTCGCGTCGACGTTGAGACGTCCCGCTCGGGACAAAAAGTTTCTTAAGGAAACTTTTTGACTAGCAATTTGTGATTTCAAATCACAAGTTCATTTACAAAATTTGTTTGCCGGAAAATGGAATGACCACCTCATTATTATTCTCTCCCGCTTGCGGGAGAGATGTCCAGTGCTGCCTCAATAAAAAATTGTTGGAGCAGCACTGGACAGAGAGGGTGGTCTAGAAACTTGGGGAGAGGTCCTTGGCCCGAATGGCACAAAGTAACCGTGTTGCAGCCGCAAGGCTCCAGATACGGCTCTGGGTTTGTGACACAGAGGACTTAGTTAATGACCAATTCTCCCCTCCAAGGTCGTGTGAACAGGTTCTGAAGACGGGAGGTGAGCTTCTTGCGATGAACTTCGCACTAAGTTACGCCCGATGTCATAGGATCTGTTCACCGACGAATGGGAAGGTTATCAAATGACGGATTAGACACCCGTCGCGCGATGAACCCCAGCACTGGTTCCCAACCCTTGCTGGTTCGCATATTTGATGACTTCCTCGGGGAAGGTTGCTGTGCTGAAACAACAATACGGACGACGATCACTGTCCGTCACAACAGCCTAACGGCGGAATTGTTGTGAAGCATGGCAACGGACTCCGTTTAGATCCTCGCTTTCGCGAGGACAAGGTTTGGGAGTCGTTTGATGCTTTTGAAAGATCCATGCTGCCTCATAAGCTCGTATGGATTGTTCCGGTCTGCGCCGTGAAAAACCGGTAACGCCACCGTGAACCAAGCACCAGATAACTCCTCCGGGGTTTCAGACTCAAAGTCGGGCAGATCAAAACCCGACCTGCGATATGCTGCTCCGATAGATTTTCTATCGCGGTCTGGGATTCCGGTCATTTTGGGAGCTGGTCAGATTACTAGTGCATACGCCTAAGCGCGGCCTAGCTGCGCGAAGTACGGGCAAACCGCACAAAGCCATTGTCTGATTTGTCAGCTCCCAGCACGGGATGTCACCAGCGAGCGGTTAGGGGAAGACTTGGTCCCCCCAGGACCAGGGCTGGGCCTTATGTCTGCTGCTGGCGACTTCCCACCATTTTCAAAGGAGAAAGTTCGTTTCATAGGCGATCAGCTTTCTGAGTCGCCTCCATTTTCTGGCAAACAATCCCTCACTTTGTTCAAGTGAGGACCCTCATTGTACAAAGTGAGGGATGGACGGATAGTTTTCCTCTTTCCATAATTATTTCGAACTGCTAAAATTAGTGAGTTGAAAGTAATTGTATGGAACTGTTGATGCAAAAGTATTCGCCATCACTCAAATTGGTAGGTCTGCTGCTTGTTATCGCGGCTATAGGTTTTCTTATTTTCGCCATAACATCAAACACCCTTCCAATTCAATAACTTAAAATCTACAAAAAATTTGAGTCGCAGGCCTGAGCACATTGAACTAATTCATTGGACGATGGCCGAGAACAAATTTTTTGAGAGGAGCAACATGTCGACCGTAGCACATCCGCTACTGCGGATTGCGAAGGTTCGAACCAGTTGCGACGATCTCCGCGTGTTTCAAGGGCTGCGGCACCACCTGATCCCATCCCGAACTCAGAAGTGAAACGTAGCACCGCTCATGATACTCCAGTGTAAGACTGGTGGGAAAGTAGGCAATGCGCGGTTTTTTATTTGCTTAAAATATGGACGCTCGAACAGCAGCTTTTCAGAGACGTTCCGTCCGTGTAATCGAGACGGGACTAAGTGCTCACCGCTTAAAATCCGCGGATTGCTGGGGGGAGGGGAGGAGAAACCAAAATCAAACTGCATCTATTCTGTGACAGGCTCTTGTAAAATGGTCATTTTTGGCGCATAATATCGGCACTAAGGAGGGTTATGCTCTGTCCCAACTGCCGGGTTCCTGTTCATGTCTTTGCGTATCCATACTGAGTGCCCGATCTGTACTGATCGCATGCCGATCGAAAAGCAACAGGTAATTGTCCTGTTCCCAAAGCAGGAACCCAAGAAAACTAACGGAGCTGCGTAGGTAGCATACGCAGACTTTTTATTTGTTTGAATCAACGGGAACAATTTTTATATACTCGAGTGTCAAAAGAAGGAGGACACTTGAAGAAGATTATATTGGCAGTAGTTCTCGTGGCATTTTCGTTCCAGCCTCTTTGGGCACAGCAGGAAACCAAGCGAGACCTTGCACCCAAGTTGCTGGGGATCGCCGTGGTTGTTTCCACTGTGTACGATGTGGAGACGACATTTCGCGGCTTTGATGAGGGGCTGACCGAAGCCAATCCCGTCGACAGGCTCTTTGCCCGCAACCGAGCCAGTATGTATGTGTTTCAGGGTTCAGTTGATGTCGGGGTTTGGTACTTAAGTCACAGGTTTAGGAACAGTTCCAAACCTTATATTCGTCGTTTGTGGTGGATCCTGCCGATTGCAGTCACGGCCGGGCACTCCATAGCAGCCATTTCCAACATGAGCCTGGAGCAAAAACAAGGGCGTTAAACGTACGGTTATGCACGGTTTAGGTGCATAACCGTTTTATTTTTTGTATACTTATATATATATGGTAGAAACTCCCAATAAAAACGAATTACTCAAGCGAACCGAGGAACTTTTCTTTTTGCTTCAGCACAGCCTCACCACCGATGCCAAAAATACAATCTGGCATTTTTTGGAATTAGCCAAGGAAAGCTATCCGACGTCAATCCATCCGGAAGATTGGGATGGATTGTTGGAAAATCTGCAGCGATTGATGCTGGATTTTGCCAATGAATCTTCTTCAACCTCAGAAATGAAACTGCTGGCGATCCACCAAAATGCTCTGGAAATGAAAAAGCGGCACGAAAAATCCATAGGCGAAGCATAAATTGATCGAAACAAAACTGCTAAAGTAAGTAGTTTTTTTGTTTTTCTTGACAGCGGAATATATTGGGAGTAAAATCTTTTTTGTATCTAAGGAATTTAAAACACCCTCTCTTTCTGCTTCGCAGACATCTCTCCCGATTCGGGAGAGAATGATATGAAGGTGACAAGGAAACAAAAATAAATATGGAACGAGAACAACAAGATTACTACGGCGATAGGTTTGATACACAATCCAAAGTAGATTTAGAAGAAGATTTCGATGAGCAGGACGAAGAAGCTGAGCGAGTGCGCGAATTTTATGATTCAGTGGCAGATAAATTAAGCCCTGAGACTCGGGACAAAATGGAGCAAATAATGGCGCTCATCGAATCCGGATACGATCCGGAGAATGAAGATTGGAATGATTTGCTTTCCAAATTTGATACTTTGATCACGAAATTCGATAATGCGGCTGACGAGCAAGAACTCCAGGACCTCGAGACGGATCTGGAAGATGAGACCGATGGGTTGTTAAAGACCGCAAAAAGTTTGTAAGCAGTCGGATATTATGCGGATAATAGCTGACCTCCAAATACATAGCAAATACTCCAGAGCTTGTTCCCAGGACCTCAATCCTGGGAATATTGGTAAATGGGCGGACAAGAAGGGAATTGAGGTAGTTGGAACCGGCGATATAACGCACCCGCTCTGGCTTTCGGAACTTAAAGAAAATTTAATCGAAACTAAGCTGGGGCTTTATCAAATGAAGGACAAAAGCTCTAAGGCTTTTTTCTTTTTATCAGGCGAGGTCTCATCAATTTACAAGCAAGGCGACAAGGTGAGAAGAATTCACAATATGATTTGGGCGCCAAATTTCGAAGCAGTCGATAACATAAGGGTCGGATTGGAGAAGGCTGGGGCAAATCTCAAATCCGACGGCCGGCCGATAATGGGTATCAAATGCCCCGATTTGGTTCAAATCGTTAAAGAAGCTGATGAACGGGCAGAAGTTGTTCCAGCGCACGTCTGGACTCCGCATTTCGGCCTGTTTGGATCGCTGTCAGGCTTTGATAGTGTAGACGAAGCTTTTGGCGATCAATCAAAACATATTTTTGCTTTAGAGACCGGATTGTCTTCGGATCCCGCCATGAATTGGCAGATTTCGGGATTGGATAAATACAGTTTGGTTTCCAATTCTGACGCGCACAGTCTTAGAAAATTGGGCAGAGAGGCTAATGCTTTTGAGGTCGACGTTAATGAACTTTCGTACGATAAAATAATTAACGTTATCAAAAATAAGAATCCGAAAGAATTTTTGTTCACTATTGAGTTCTTCCCGGAAGAAGGCAAATACCATTTGGATGGTCATGCCGATTGTGAATATTCGTGTCTGCCTCAAGAAACCAAAAAATACGGTGGTGTTTGTCCCAAGTGCGGCAAAAAACTATTAGTTGGCGTACTGAATCGCGTGTCCGAATTGGGGGACAGGGAATTTGGATTTAGGCCTAATAATGCCGTGCCGTTCAAAAATTTGATTCCGCTGGAAGAAATAATAGCCGAAACATATGGCACAGGAATTGGCAAGAAAGTTTTGGATACTTATGAGCGAATGACCGCGCAGAAAGCAGAATTTGAAATTTTACTGGATTTACCTAAAGAGGAAATTGCGAAAATTTCTGATTCAGCTGTTGCTGAATCAGTGACCAGGGTCCGCGATGGCAAAGTCCACGTCGAAGGCGGATACGACGGGATTTTCGGCAAAATCCATATTTATGATGATAAGGAACGTAAGGCAATTTTGAAACAAGCCGAGCAAGTGACCCTCTTTTAAGGAAAATATAAATAGTGGTCATCCCGAACGAGCGAAGCGAGGTTCGGGATCTCTAAAATAAAATTTGCTCCGAGCTTGCTCAGCGCAAGCTCATACTTTTTCCAAGCATTGTCCCTCACATTCTTCAAAATGGAACCTGCTGTGTAGAATGTGAGGGATTTGCTATACTTAATATAGTAAAAAAACTTATGCAAACAGTAGATTCTGTCCACTATTTAAGAGTAGTTTTTGTTCTGTTAATTTTGGGGTTTATCGCAAATGGTCTTTGGTACGCAATTTTAATTTTTATTGATTGCAAAAAAAGAGATATTCAGAACAAAATGAAATGGGTTTTGCTTGGTTTGTTTTTGAACACTTGGGGATACTCGATATATATAAGTCTAACTGGTAAGCCCCAGACGATGACTTCAATATCAGCTGGGGGTGTGCTGTTAAGCAAACAACGCAAACAACACGACCAATCCCATCGAACCCAAAAAGTAATTTTATCTTTGGTCCTGTTAATGAGTTTACTTGCTTTATCTCCAGAACTTATTTATATTTTTAAAAATGGATTAAATCCATTCTTGACGAATCCACAAAGCAGAACATTTGATTTAGTATCAGTCCTTGGGATTGTATATGCTATTGTTGGCTTTTTTCATATTGGAAAAATGAACCCTTTAGATAAACCATTATGGGCATGGATAATACCATAAATGGCCCAGTCGATAACAGTATGACGAAACACCGTTCAATGGTTTATGTCCTTATATTTATAATAATTTTGGTTC
>CAZOKE010000030.1:0-6534 GCA_964580495.1 uncultured Candidatus Saccharibacteria bacterium | reverse complement strand
ACGAATACTTTATGATGGGAGACAATCGCCTGGCTTCGTCCGATTCGCGCGATTGGGGGCCATTGACACGGCAGGGAATTGTAGGCAGAGTGTTTATACGGGCATTGCCGCTTTCCCAGTTTGGATTCATCCAAACTCCAACTTATAGTTCCAAATAACTAAAATTTAAAACCAAAAGTCAAAATAACAGGTTAAAGTAGACAAGCATTTAAACTTTCCTTGTGTTTTGACTTTTTACTTTCTGATTAATGAGTTTACGAAAAATTTGAATCGCAGCGGAGCACAATGAATTAACTCACGACCAATTACGACGATGGGAAGACCGAAAAAAATCACACCAGTAGTTGAAAAAGCCCCGCCGAGGCTGCCCGGAAGCTTTGATGTGCTTCCCGAACAACAGCTGTCTTGGGATTTTTTTCTGGAAAAGTTATATTCTCTAGCGCACACTTTTGGGTATGCAAAGATCGAAACACCGCTGGTCGAGGATGCCCGGCTGTTCCGGCTTTGGGAGCAGGGCACCCACGACAAACTCGTCACTTTTTCCGACGGCAAAGGCCTGAACATGGCTTTGAGGCCGACGACGTTGTTTAGCCTGGCCCGGGCTTATCTCGAATACCATTACCAAGAACGGGAAAAGGTCAGTAAATGGTATTATGCCAACCCTGTCGCGTTTCTGCGCGACGGCCAGATCCGCCAATCCACTGAATTTGGCTTCCAAATTTTCGGGGAAACCAACCCGATTGCCGACGCCCAGCTCATCAATTTGATTTTTCGGTTGTTTGGGGAAATCGGTTTAACCACCCTTTCTTTAGAAGTCAACAACATTGGCTGTCTGGAATGCCAGCCGGCTTACGAAGAAGTGCTCAAAAATTATTTTAAAGAAAAGAAGTACGATCTATGTGAAAATTGCGTGGAGTTGGTGGATACCCACCCGATGCAAATCCTGGCTTGCAATAATTTGTCCTGCTCGACCGTTTCAGCCGAAGCGCCGGTCATCGTGGATTATCTCTGTGACGCCTGCCGCAGGCACTTTATCGGAGTGCTCGAGGGTTTGGACGAGCTGAATTTGGCCTACAACTTAAACCAAAAAGTCATTGGCAAACCCTGGTCGCGCAAAACCGTGTTCGAAGTCAAAGCCAGGTTCGAAAATTCCGACGTTAGTTTGGGCCAGGGTGGGCATGCCGATGATTTGATCCAGGGTTTGGGCGGTTTGCCGGCGAATGCTTTGGGATTTGTGGGGCAAGTCGACGGAATTCTGACGGCCCTGGAGCTGGCCCAGGTCAAATTTGCCTCCAAACATAAAGCCGACGTGTTTTTGGTGCCTCTTGGAGAATTGGCTGCCAAGAAAACTTTGCGTTTATTTACCGATCTTTGGAACAACAACATTGTCGCCTCGGAATTTATCGGCCCGGGTTCGATCAAAACCCAGCTTAAGCTGGCGGAATCCAATAAAGTCGCCATTGCTTTGATTATTGGCCAAAAAGAAGCCCGCGAAGGGACAGTAATCCTGAGGGATGTGAAGAGCGGGATGCAGGAACTGTTCACTGTTGAGCGGATAATTGATGAGGTTAAAAAGCGTTTGGGGAAGTAATTAGTAAGCAGTAAACAGTAAACAGAAAGCTGAAAACCAGGACCAAAAGCCTGGTTTTTTAATTAATACTTGCTAATTACTAATTATCACTTTAACCAGAATTGACCAATTGCCTGATTTTGTGTTATATTTTGGGCACGAACTTAGAGAAAGAGGTGATACATTTGGTAGAAGTCAAACGAAAAGACGGAGAATCATTTGAATCGTTGCTCAGACGTTTTAACCGCAAGATCCAGCAAAGCGGCGTTTTGGTGCGCGCCCGCAGAATTCGATTTTATGAGCCCGGCAAGTCACGCAATTTATTGCGTGAGGATGCAGCTCGACGTGCTGTAAACCGCGAAAAGCGAGAAGAACTGAAAAAGATGGGTAAGTTACCGGTTCGACCTGGTTTTCGACGCAGATAATAACCGCTCGGGGCAGCAATTTTTTATGTGCGGGTCCTGTCACGATTTTTACCCCATCAGTGCTCGCATCATTTCATTCGCTGTGCGCTGCCGGGGTCCCCAAAATCGTGCCACCCGCACCATAAGAGTTATTTTGTTGATTTGAATCGAAAAAATATGTCACTTTTAGAGCAAATTGAACAACACTTCAAAGATGCTTTCAAAAGCAAGGATGAAGTGGCCAAATCCAGCTTGTCCAACCTTAAGGCTGCCTTGCAAAATGCCACCATCGAGAAAAAAGGACAGCTGGAAGATTCTGACGTGCAGTCTGTGATTGCCAAGAAAGTCAAGCAGCACAAAGATTCGATTACGGAATTTGAAAAAGGCGACCGGACGGATTTGGTAGAAAAAGAATCAGCCCAGATGCAAGTCTTGCAGAAATATCTGCCCAAACAGATGGAAGAATCGGATGTAAGGACTTTGGTGCAAAACACGATTAAAGACCTAAACGCGCAGCCTTCGGACTTCGGGGAAGTTATGAAGGAAGTCATGAGCCGGGCGCAAGGACAGACCGACGGCAGCGTTGTTTCAAAGATTGTCAAAGAAGAACTAAATAAATCCTAATCACTAATTTTTAGAAACAAAAAATGGCGAGAGAACACATTTATGTCGGCTTAGATGTCGGCTCATCCCAAATCCGCGTGATCATAGGCAAACAAGAATCTGAATTAGGTTCGCCTAGCATTATCGGAGTCGGGGAAGCGCAGTCCCAGGGGATCCGCCGAGGCGTAATTGTCGATATAGATGAGGCTGTTTCTTCCATTTCGGAAGCTTTGGAAAAAGCCGAACGCATGACCGGGTTGTCGATAGACCACGCGGTTGTTTCTGTTGGCGGGGCCCAAATAACTTCCCAGGAAAGCCATGGGGTGGTGGCGGTTGCCAGGGCAGACGGCGAAATTACTGAAGCCGACGTGGTGCGCGTTGTTGACGCTTCCCAAGCCATTTCGATTCCTCCCAATCGGGAAATCTTGCATGTCATCCCCAAAACCTTTACCGTGGATGGCCAGACCGGCATCAAGGATCCGGTGGGCATGTCCGGTATCCGCCTGGAAGTCGACTGCCAAATCATCCAAGGCTCCGTCCCGTTTATAAAAAACCTGACCAAATGCATTATGCAGGCAGGTCTGGAGATCGACGATTTGGTCTTGGCTCCGCTGGCCGCAGCCTCGGCTGTATTGACCAAGAAGCAAAAAGAGCTGGGAGTGGCCGTTATCGACCTGGGCGGGGGCACCACCGGATTGGTTGTGTTTGAAGAAGGCGATTTGGTGACGAGCAACATCCTGCCGGTGGGATCGATGCACATTACAAATGATTTGGCGATCGGGCTCCGCACTTCCGTGGATACTGCCGAAAAAGTTAAGCTCCAGTATGGCCAAGCATTAGTGCGCGAAGTCAAAAAAGATTTGGAAATAGATTTATCGAAAATTGATAAACAGGAAGAAGGCAAAGTTTCAACCAAGCACGTGGCGGAGATCGTGGAAGCCAGGCTGGAAGAAATTTTTGATTTAGTAAACAAGGAACTTAAGTACATCGGCAAAGACGGGCAGCTTCCCGCTGGAGCAATCCTTACCGGCGGCGGATCCAAACTTCCCGGAGTAGTGGAGTTGGCCAAAAAACAACTGCGCCTGCCGGTAAGTCTGGGTTTGCCAGGGTCGGTGACAACAGTGCTGGATAGGGTGGATGATCCGGCTTTTGCCACGGCTGTGGGGCTGGTGCTTTGGGGACATGAATACCTGCTGGGTTCGTCACGCAACGTCAATAAATTTGCGAAAAGCGTCTTGGAAAACGACACTATAAACAAGATGCGCAAATGGTTTAAGAGTTTCTTGCCATAAATCGGGTAGTCGAGTAATATACTAATACTTTATGAAGTACAAATCCTTTGAAGTGAAGCCGAAGATCGAAAGTTTTGCCCGCATCAAGGTTATTGGCGTGGGCGGTTCGGGCCAGAATGCAATCCATCGCATGATGGAGACGGGTATTCGAGGCGTGGAGTTTGTGGCCATCAATACAGATGCCCAGGCTTTGCATAATTCCGAAGCTGACCATAAGATCCACATCGGTAAGACTATCACTCGAGGATTGGGTGCCGGCATGAACCCGGATATTGGCCGAGCCGCGGCAGAAGAATCCAAAGAAGAAATTTTGGATGTAATCCGCAATGCCGATATGGTGTTCATCACCTGCGGTCTTGGCGGCGGTACCGGCACCGGTGCGGCCCCGATTGTTGCCGAGCTTGCAAAAAAAACCGGAATCCTGACCGTAGCCGTGGTCACGAAGCCTTTCGCTTTTGAGGGCGCCAAGCGCATGGAAATCGCGCTCAAGGGCATGGAACAGCTGCGCCAGCATGTCGACACTATCATAGTCATTCCAAATGATCGAATTTTACAAATTATAGACAAGAAAACTTCGCTGCTGGACGCTTTTCGCACCGTAGATGATGTATTGCGCCAAGGTGTAGCCGGCATTTCGGATCTGATCACCACGCCGGGCATGATCAACGTAGATTTTGCCGACGTCCGGTCTATTATGCAAAACGCGGGATCGGCTTTAATGGGTATTGGCCGCGGCACTGGTGAAAACCGGGCTTTGGATGCCGCAAGAGCTGCAATTGATTCGCCTTTGCTGGATATGAACATTGACGGCGCCAAAGGTGTGCTGTTCAACATCACCGGTGGCAAGGATTTGGGCATGTATGAAGTGGATGAAGCCGCCAAGTTTATAACCAAGTCCGTGGATTCGGAAGCCAGGATCATTTTCGGGGCCGTAATTGACGAAGAAATGGACGAAGAAGTTAAAATTACGGTAATTGCCACAGGCTTTGATGAAGGCTTGCGCAGGATCGAACCGATTAAACACAAAGAGGTTGAACCAGCTCCGGTTGTTGAAAAAAAGCAAGCATATGTGCCGAGGGCGATTGAGGAAGAGGAACCGGTGATCAGCCACGCCACTGATGACGCTGATGAACTAGAAATCCCTGCATTTATTCGGAAGAAGATTAAATAGTAATGAGTAATTAGTAACGAGTAACGGGAAATAGGTGACCACTTTGGTCGCCTTTTTTTGTGTCGCAAAACGGATTTATTGTCGCGACTATGGGATTGACAAACAGCGCTTTAAAAATTTTTTTCTGTTGATAAACCTTTCTACATATTGATTCCCGGATAAAAAATTTGATAAATAAGCCAATTTGACGCAAATCTACTAATAGGGCTATTCTAACTACGGACAACACAAGATATTGTGGTCCGGACGGCTATATTAGCCCGCCAGCTGGCGGGCTGACACAAAAACACAACCTAATAAGACAAATAGTTCATTTAACCGAATAATTGAGAGCTTTTTTCCGAGAAGAGGCTGTTTTTTATCGGCTCAAAAAAAACGTTTGTCGGTGGCGCGGTGCGTACCGGTTGGCGTTTAGCGGAAGCGTTTAACGAAAACCGCAGCCGGATTACGCCACGCACAGCGCTACCGAATAACGAATTACGCTTATGAGATGCCCAAATTGTTCAAATGAAGATACTAAGGTGCTCGACTCTCGCCCGATCAATGAAGGCTTGGCTATCCGCAGGCGAAGGGAGTGCTCCAAATGCGACTTCAGATTCTCTACTCACGAAGAGATGGAGATTTTGGATTTAACCGTGCTTAAGCGCGATGGCCGCAAGGAGCCATATATGCGGGAAAAGATTGAAAATGGCATCCGCAAGGCTTTCGAGAAGCGCCCTCTCAGTCGTGAAGAGTTCGCGGCGATAATGTCCGGCATTGAACAAGATATCCAAAAGCTCGATAAGAAGGAGATTAATGCCAAGGAAATAGGCAACATAGTCATGCGGAGGATCAAGAGCAAAGACCAGGTCGCCTATATCCGGTTCGCCAGTGTATATAGAAAATTCGCCGATGTCGAGGAGTTTATAAAAGAAGCGAGGAAATTATGAAGCGATCCGAATGATCCGAATTGTCATCCGAATCTACCAATATTCGTAGCATTCGGATGTGATTCGTAGTTAGGATCGCGATCTGCTTTCAAAAATTTAAAAAAACAATTAAAATTTAAATCCACCATTAACCCCTCATCTGTCCTTCGGACATCTTCTCCCGCAAGGGGAGAAGAGTAAGATGAAAGAAAACAAATGCCACAATCAGAAAGCCTCCAACTTAGAACCAAAAACGCCCTCTCCGAGCTTGGTGAGAAGATTTTTTTGGACCGCTATGCCATTAAGGATGCCAAAAAAGAAACACTGTCCATAGGCGACACGGCAGTGGTTTGCGTCAATCTCAAAACCGGCCAGCGTGAAATCGGCACAGTCGAGAAAATCGACAACTTTACCCACGAAGTGGTCGTGAAACTGCGCGACGGGACTTTGGAGACTCGATCAATCGATCATGTGGACAAGCCTTTGGAAACAGCACCGGAGCAGATGTTTGAGCGCATTGCCCGCCACATTGCTTCCGTAGAAAAGACTCCGGAACTCCGCGACGAATGGGAAACCCGTTTCCGGG
>CAZOKE010000029.1:0-7071 GCA_964580495.1 uncultured Candidatus Saccharibacteria bacterium | reverse complement strand
TGAATTCGGAGTTTGGTTCGGTCTACGATCTTGCGACCGCAGATCCGATTCAGTGCTCTACCTCATATACGTGCAGCCCAGGCTAGCCCTAAAGCTATTTCAGGGAGAACCAGCTATTACCCAGTTCGATAGGAATTTCTCCACTACTCTCAGTTCATCGCGGTATTTTGCAACATACTAGCGTTCGGACCTCCCGTGGTTGTTACACCACGTTCATCCTGACCAAGAGTAGCTCACCGGGTTTCGGGCTTAGTGCTTGCTACCTATAAGGGAATTTTCAATTTTCAAATTAACAATTTCCATTGTTGGAGTGCGAAGCACACCATCACTGTAAATTGAAAATTGATCATTGAAAATTCCTTATTGCGGACTATTAATCCTCGCTTTCACTGTACCTTCGCCTGTTGTCAGGCTTAAGTAAGCAACAAACACTAACTCGTTGGATCATTCTTCAATAGGCACGCGGTCACCCAGCTCCAGTTTTGACGACGATAATTTCATCAGCAAAACTGGGGCTGGGCTCCCACTCGATTGTAAGTGTACGGTTTCAGGTACTATTTCATCGCCCTCACCGGGCTGCTTTTCACCTTTCCCTCACGGTACTTGTTCACTATCGGTCAAAAAGAGTATTTAGTCTTATGTCGTAGTCGACACGAATTCCAACTAGATTTCACGTGTCTAGTTGTACTTAACAAACCATTCGGAAGATATAAGAGGTTTTTCGCTCTACAGGGCTATCACCTTCTTTGGCTGGCCTTTCCAGGGCCATTCGGCTAAACAGCTCAAATTGGAATCTTCTTGAACTTTACAGAGTTCAAATGAATAATTGTTGTTACCCTAATCTTTGCAACGCCTGTAAGCTTTAAATCAAGCTTGGAACAATATTGCTATTGCTCTTCGGCTCGAAAACACAAAGTTAGTTTGGACTCTTTCCCGTTCGCTCGCCACTACTAGGGAAATGAGACAATAAACTTTTTGGTCGATGATCTTGCGATCATCTTCCAAATAAACAAATAGTTGACCAAATAATTTCTTGCGAAACTATTATGATCAAATTTTGCTTACTTGGTGAAAAAAATTTAATGCCCTTTTTTTCTTTTCCTCGCGTTACTGAGATGTTTCACTTCACGCGGTTCCCGTTCACACAATCACCACGATTGCATGACATATGCTCTTCCAGCATATAGGTTACCCCATTCGGAAATCTTCGGGTCAAAGGTTGCTTGCCACCTCACCGAAGCGTATCGCCGGTCGCTGCGTCCTTCATCGGCTCTTTTTGCCAAGGCATCCGCCGTACACTCTTAAGTGTTTAATTCGGATTTTTTGACTAGCAATTCGTAATCACAAATCGCTAACCAACTCATTGACTATGAGTTGGATTTGTTTGCCCCGCTTACAAGACGGGGGCTTGCTTTCAAACATATCCTTAAAGTTGAATCTAACCTCAACCTTAGATGTGTTCATGCTCTACCATTTGACCTCATCAGTCGTTTGTTCAACACAAAGCCACATCGAATATGTTTCTAATAGATGCCGGTAAATTGTTAAAGTTCTAGCATTCATCCCGTACCAGTTTTGAGGAACTAAATTTATCGAAACATTTATAATCTTCGGACTGATCACAAATTGATCGAAGAATCTAATTCAGCAAAACTGGTACGAGATTAACATCCACAATCCAGTGCTTACTTTCAGAACCTGCTTAAGTCAAGCAATGCGGTGAAGCACTGAACTCTAGATGCTATGTATGTGGAAACCGTGAAACACTTGAAAAGGGCACAAAAAAACGCCTTTCGGCGGGTGTTCTAGTCACAAATAAATTGTGCTAGTTACATGAACCGCCTTTCGATGAGAGAATTAAGTGTTTTTGTCATAAATTGCCCTTTTTTAACGTTTTTTGATTAAGCTTGCCCCAATTATAACTTTTTTATAGACCACTGTCAAGCCTTGCCTTGGGGACAAAATGTGAGTAAATGGAACATCCAATTTTTGCGCCACTCAAGCATCTTATTTCAGGTAATTTGTCCTGTCAAGTAAAAGCAAAGTGCCTGCAACTCACTCCCTCACTAGCCGCCGGCGAGAGCTTGGCGACTTTTCGTCCATTTCTGGCTCGACGAAAAACAAATGGACACCTCGGTTCCTGGAAGAACAAAAAAACGCCACAAAAATTGCTGTGACGTTAACCAGTTTTTTTCAGAGGCAGTCCAAGTTTCGACAAGTACCATTCCAACGAAGCCCGGACAACACACTCGGTCTTCCCGAAGATCTGATGATCTACTCTGCCTGAATCAAGCAGGTTCTGGATTTGCAATTCTGAAAATCCACTCATCTTCGAGGCTTCGAGCTTGGTCATCAAATGCGCGGGAAGTTTTACTTCAAGTAAACGCGTAACCGATTTGAACGTTCTTGTGGACTTGCTGGTGACGGGGACCGGAGGCTTCTTTGAAGGCAGTGGTATCGAGCAGCCCCGATAAAGTTTTCTGCGAAATTTTCCTACATCCAAGGGAAGGCCGACAAGAACTTCACCATTAGAAATCTTCCAATCGGGGATCTTCCCTTCTCCGATCCAGCGAGCAATCTGGCATTCTTCGCACGAAAGCCTTTTGCCAGCTTCGTGGATATTTACGAACTCGAGGAGTACCGTGTCCATAAATCCTCTTAAAGTTTTTTGACGACTTTCAAAGGAACTTTCCGTCGCAGGCACCCTTCCTCCTTTTGCCCAAAGCTTACCCCAAACAAGCCAAAAAGAAAAGCCCGCTTGAATGTAAATTCGGCAAGCGGGCACAGCAACCAGCTGCTACTTTCTAGATTTCCAAGAATGGACGTGCCGTCCTCGGGTACCAATAGCTCGCCCTCTACCCGTCTGGCAGCGCGCTTCCTGACATGCTCTTTGAAGCTTGTGCAGATGTGAATCGAAAGAATGTCGAACCACTACAGTCCTGCCCTCGACATTCTCTGATTCCACTCGGCCCTGGGCAATCATGGACAGTAAAGCCTTGCGCCCCATTCCCATGATCTCCGCTGCTTCTTCGAGCTCTAAATAAGTTCTTGGAATTTCCTCCATTTCCCCTCCGTTGAAAAACAAATTATTGCAAAATAAAACTATTGCAATTGTGTTACGCGGTACCGGTTTGCGTTTCCAGCCTACGGATCTCCTCCTCTACTTCCATGCAATAACGGATTGTTGGCTGCACCCGCTCATAAGCTTCATCCCAATTCAACCGAACTTCGGTATGGCGCTGGACTCTTGTCATCTCTTGTGTAACCCAATAAGTCCAGCCATCTATGCGCCTCTTTAAATTCCGAATGTATTCACTGTCCGACATGGCTCCTCCGTAGCGAAATGCTAACTCAAAATAAAAAGCGCCGCAACCTAATTAGGCCACGGCGGAATTTGGCTGACTTCCAAACCATCGGCTTTCAGCAATCGTTCGATTTTTTTCCAGCGCCTAGGGCCAAATGTAATCGGCTCTTCGGTTTTGTAATTCTTTTCCATCCATGCGTAAGCTTCCAAGCTTAGTGGACGGATTGTAACGCATGAGCCTGCGGTCACCAATTCAAAATCAGGACTATCCATCACAAAGACCTCATTCCGAGTCGCGCCAGGATTTCCGCATTTCCGAAAGCCAGTCGCGGAAGTTACCCCACCACTCACGCGGATGATCGATGAAGACGAAATAAATCAAACCAAATGTGAGTCCGATCAGTAAAAGGATCCCGAATCGGCCAGGACGGCCTTTGTCCACCATTTTTCCTCCTTAATTTGCTCAGCGCATGCTCTGAGCAATCATTTATCCAACAACTTCAAAAACTCTTTTTCCTCAATAATCTTAACACCTAATTTTTGGGCTTTGTCGAATTTGGATCCTGGACTGTCGCCGACTACCAAATAATCCGTATTTTTGGAAACCGAAGAGACCCAATCCCCGCCTGCCTCCCGCACCGCTTCCTTGGCTTCATCGCGCGACATAGAATCAAGCGAACCTGTTACCACCACTGACTTGCCGGTCAGAAGGGTTGTTTTGACTTTTATGTTTTCAATCTTGATTCCGGCTTTGATGAGATTTTTGACCAAATCTTTATTGGCTTTATTCGCAAACCAATCAAATACCGATTTGGCCACGACTTCGCCGATATTCGGAATGGCATTAATCCCTTCCATGGACGCTTCCATGATTTTCTCTATCGACCCGAAGCGCTGGGCCAAATCAAATCCCGTCTCTTCGCCCACGTGCGGAATACCCAAAGCGTATATAAATTTCGGCAGCGTGATTTTTTTATGCTCCTGGATGGAATTGACTATGTTTTCGGCACTTTTTTCACCAAAGCGCTCCAAAGACTGTATGTCTTCTTTTTTGAGATAAAACAAATCCACGACATCGGAAATCAATCCTTCGTCTTTGAACCGCTGGAGGATTTTAGGGCCGACTGTGTAAATATCAAAAGCTGCGACAAAATGCTCCATAGAACGGAGATTTTTTGTTGGGCAATCGTTATTTTCGCAAAAATAATCGGCGCCCGCTTCATCTTTGCTGCCAATAACCCTGCGGACAACCGGCTGTTTGCAGACAGGACAGTGTTTTGGCATCACAAAATTCTTTTCTTTGCCGGTCCGAAGCTTGGCTAAAACCTCCACTACGTCGGGTATTACATCTCCAGCTCTTTGGACTACCACGGTGTCGCCAATTTTTAATCCGAGGCGCTTAATTTCACCTTCATTATGAAGAGTGGCTCGTGAGACCGTTGTCCCTCCCACAAAAACCGGACGAAGATGGGCCACTGGGGTAAGTTTGCCGGTTCGGCCTACATTTATACCGATATTCTCTACGACCGTAGTGGCTTGTTCGGGAGCAAACTTAAAAGCAACCATTCCTCGAGGAGTTTTTCCGACAACGCCCAAGCGCTTGAGAGCATCTAAATCGTTTACCGAAATGACTATGCCGTCTATTCCAAAAGGCAGGCTTCCCCGAACTTTTTCTATTTCTTGATAAAACTTTTTTATCTCATCCAAACTCTTTACCCGCTTTTGGTATTGAGTTGAGCGAAACTTCCACTTTTTGAGTTGGTCATGGACTTGCTCGTGTGTTTCCAAACCTGAATCGATTATATCGTAAGCATAAAATTGGAGATTGCGAGAAGCGGTAATTTTAGGGTCCAACTGGCGGATGGAGCCGGCTGCGGCATTCCGCGTATTAGCGTAAAGAGTCTTCCCCTCCCTCTCCTGCTGCTTATTGAGAGCTTCCCATGCTTTCTTCGGCATTATCGCTTCGCCTCGAATCTCAACACTGTTATTTGTAGGCAATTCCAGGGGAATAGATTGAATGGTTTTGATATTCTCTGTGACATTTTCTCCAGTAAAGCCATCTCCTCTGGTGGCTGCAATTTTCAGCTCTCCTTTTTCGTAACGCAAGCTTATAGCCAGTCCATCAAATTTGAGCTCGCAAAAATATTCTAGCTTCTCGCCAGGCAAAAGTTTGGCAATTCGCTGCTGCCAATCCTCAACTTCTTCCAAACTAAAAGCATCCTGGATGGAAAGCATGCGGGATTGGTGCTGGACTTTCTGAAACTTCTCCAAAGCAACGCCCCCGACCCGCTGTGTGGGAGTATTCTTTGCCTTCAGCTGTGGATATTTTGCTTCCAAATCAACCAACTCTTGGGTAAGCGAAGTATAAACTTGATCTGTTACGGAAGGATCATCTAGCACATGATAGCGATATCTAAGCTCATTTATCTGATCTGCCAGCTTCTCCATTCTTTTTTTGATATCATTTATTGACATAGCTTTGACTGGAATGTTTTGGTGCGATAAACTTAGGATGTTGATAAGCTACTTAAAACAAAATCGAGAGATGATCCCGTTAGAAGTTTAAGCTGATAACGGGTTAAAATTTCAAATCTCGGCCAGATAACATTAAAACAGAACTTCTAACGGGATGAAATCAATCAAACCACATTTGTCACCTGAATTGCGGGCCCAAATCACTCCTCATACCAGGAAGGATAGCAAGTACGCATTTGCGGGTGTATTTTTTTTGCTAGTTGCCGTATTTCTGACGTATAATTTGTGGCCCAAATCGAATTCTTCTTACGATAATAATAAATCAGAAGTCAGCTTTACACAAACTGCTAACCTCGCCAGTACACTCAACAGTTCTTCGGACCAGCAAGTCCTGGGTGCTTCCACCCAGCCGGCAGCCATCCCTCCAGCCAGCAATGACCAATATACCAGTTATATAGTAAAGGCAGGAGATACCCTCTTTAATATCAGCCAAAAATACAACATTAAATGGGATCTGATAGCTCAAGTAAACAATCTGACTGAACCTTACGTCCTACATGCCGGACAAAACTTGAAAATCCCCCAGGCAACCACAAGCAAGGTTCCGAACAAAATTTACACGGTCGGAACCAATGAAACGCTTTCTTCCATTGCCCAAAAATTCAATATCACCACGGATGACATTATCGCGGTCAACCCGAACCTCCAGAAATCAGACTTAGTGATTGCCGGACAGGTTATAAAGCTTCCTTAGAAAAACTCAAACCTAAACAAACATTATTAAAGAAAACCGCCGATAAGGCGGTTTTCAATTTATTTGAATCCATTTAGCGAGGGCAATTTTTCCCCGCAATAAAAAACGGGTGACGCGATTCGGGGACCCCATGCTCGCGCGCAGCTTTCAAAACCTCTCTTAGAGAGGGCGGGTGCTTTTTGAGGCACTCGACGATTCCTGTGGAGTGAGGACATTGTTTTTTGAGGACAACGTCGAAGGCTTTCCAATGCCTGAGACTTTAGTCCGCCGCCAAGGCGGACGTGTCCGAAAAAAACAGATGTCCGAACGGATTATTGCGGGACCACAACCTGTATTCTGCGATTGTATAATTCAGTAGAATTGTTTAAGCAGTTTACATTGGAAACCTGCGGGCCGGAACAGCCGGTGGAATCCAAGGTCGGGAAGCTGGGCAAACCGACATTTGTATTGACATTTACAGTTTCATTGCCCGATGAGACCAACGTGACCATCATGCGATTATCTTGGCCCGAAACTTCTCCTGTGTCCAAACCTGTTA
>CAZOKE010000028.1:0-8395 GCA_964580495.1 uncultured Candidatus Saccharibacteria bacterium | reverse complement strand
TTCCAGAGCGGGTCGCCTTTGCGGACCATGTCTTTGGCCCCGGTTTGTTTGAAATAGAAATTATAATCCATGGACAGCAGGTAGCTGTTGGTTTTGGCATACTGGATAGTTGCCAGAGGAAATTCCCAAATCCCATTTGGCAATTGCTTGGGCCAATCTTGTTCCTTGCCCACAAGGCTCGTGTCGTATTTATATCCATGCTGTTTGAGCACCGGCCAGAGGTATTGGTTAGTGCCCAGATCCGGAGCGCGGAATCCTATAACATCATCCGGTTTTATGTTTAATGTATATCGGCTGGCATCTTGGGCGGAGACGTTATTGTTCTGAACGATCTGGAAAAGCAATTTATTGAACTCTGAAAATTCCGTGTCCCAATCGTTTTGGCTCCATGTTGAGCCGTTGAAGTGCCCGTTCAAATGCGAGCCTATGTCGTGACCATCCGCAATAGCTTCGTTGACATAAGCCACTCTTTTTTCTACATCCAAATTACTGTCCGCGTAGCCGATAGTAGAAGTTCCTGCTGGTTTGAGAGGCGGGTGATAGACTGTGGCGTTGCGGAAATTCAGAAAATAAACCCCGCTCAAAAAATAAGTAAAATGCACAGGATGGCCCTGCTGTTTCATCTGCCGCGCAAAGCCCAATGTATTCTCCCACATTTGTAGGGAGTGTGACCCGTCAAAAGCCATTACCACAAATTGTGGCGGTTTGCCCGATACAGTGGTGTAATCGGCCAGTTTAGCAGTCTCTGGGTGTGGATTTGGCTTTGTCGTGGTCGCGAGTTTTTGGTTGCAGCTGGCAGCAATCAGAGCGGTCAGGCTCAATAAAACAAAGACTTTATTCATACTGGCATTAATCAGGAGTGTAAAACAAAAATTTAAATTGGCAGCCCCACCGGGAATCGAACCCGGATTGCACGGATGAGAACCGTGTGTCCTAGCCGTTAGACGATAGGGCCGCGTCGCAGCTGGTCGAACCTTTGCAATTTTGCTTACAGCAAAATATGCTTCGGTCGACAGGCTGCTCCTTTCAAAATCAAAGCGCTGATAACAAACATAATTCGCTTTGATTTTGGGTGATTAGAACTCTGATATTATAACTTTTTCGGCGAGACAAATCAAAGCATAAGTGGTATAATAAAATCAAATTATGGATTCGTCCGAAGAAACAAAAATAACCTTACCCAAGGGCTTTTTGCTTGGAGCCGCATCCAGCGCGCACCAGGTGGAAGGCAATAATATCAATTCAGACTGGTGGTATTGGGAACAGCAGGGCAAAGTACCGAAATCAGGCCTGGCCACTGATTTTTATCATAAATACGAAGAAGATTTCAAGATAGCCGAAGATTTAGGTTTAAATGCTTTTCGGATATCTATCGAATGGGCACGCATCGAACCGGTGGAGGGAAGATTTGAGGCGAAAGAAGTCGAACATTACCGGCAAGTTTTGAAAAAGATGAAGGAACTTGGCCTGACGCGCATGGTGACTCTTCATCATTACACGTTTCCGCAGTGGTTGGCTGAAAAGGGTGGATTTGAAACAAATTTGGGAGTGGAAGCATTCAGCCGCTATGCCTGGTTTATCGCGAAAAATTTAGGGGACGAAATTGACCTTTGGTGCACGATCAATGAACCGGAACTTTATGCGGGGATGTCGTATAATTTTGGGGTTTATCCGCCATTCAAGAAGAGTTACATTCTTTACCTTCGGGTTCTGAGGAATCTTGTAGAGGCGCACAAGAAATCTTACCATGCAATCAAGGGCGTGAGGCCGGATGCCCAGATTGGTATTGCCAAAAATTTTAATTATTATGAGCCTTTTCGGCCCAACAATATTTTTGATCGGTTGATTGTCTGGATTTCGAATACGGTTGCCAATCATTATTTTTTGAACGCAATCGAAAAAGAAATGGATTATGTAGGCCTGAATTATTATTTTTTCGATTTGTTGAAATTTAAGTTCCCTTTTCGCAAATTGGATATGAATTATAATTTTGCGGTCAACCGGCCGACGGAAGCGTATTGGGTCCAGAGGTCAGATATGGGCTGGCGGACATTTCCGGAAGGAATTTACCACGCACTCAAAGATTTGAACCGTTACAAAAAACCAATTTACATTACGGAAAACGGCATTGCCAATGCGCGCGACGATATGCGCAAGGATTTTATCCGACAGCATCTGCAATGGACTGCCAAAGCCATAGCCGAAGGCGTGGATGTGCGCGGGTATTTCTACTGGTCGCTGACAGACAATTACGAATGGGTGGATGGGTTTAAGCCTTTGTTTGGATTGGTCGAAATTAATTATGAGACTTTGAGGCGGGGGATTCGATCGTCAGCAACCGTATTTAAAGAAATAACAATTAACAATTGAAATATGCAAATACTCTTTTGGGTTATTATAATTTTGCTAGTGCTGGTGGTAAATTATTGGTGGTACAACCGGCGTTTTAATCGTCTGCAAAAAGTGGCGATGGAATACGGTTTGAGCTTCGAGCAAAAAATTCCGAGTTTGCTAGGCGCTTTGTTTCCCGGGAAAGTTGATTCGATACAGGGCAATTTAGGAGGACATCAAATCGAGATATACGATTGGCAGTATTGGTCAAACGATAATCTTTTGCGTTCCAACGCATTAGGCGGGATTCCAAGAGGAACATCAGTGAACCTGGATGGTAACCCCATGAAATTTGGCCCAACAAATCTAACTCTGGGCGGTTCCGCGTTATTTGCCCGTGTTTCAGAAGTCCATAATTTGCTCGAGAAAATTAAAAACCAAAATTTGTAAAATGATTATCACTTGGATTACGGTTGCCCTGGCCGGATATTTCCTGCTTGCCCTAAGCGGCGTGGCCGATAAGTTTTTGGTTTCGAAAGTGGTGCGCGCTCCGGTTGCTTACGCTTTCTATACTGCCATTACCGGACCATTTTCTCTAGTCCTGATGCCGTTTGGCGGCAGGCTTCTGGGCTGGCACGATATGCTTTATGCCTTGGCAGCCGGAACGTGTTTTATCATTGGCATTTATTTCTCCTGGACCGCAATGGGTCAAACATCGGTTTCCAGGGTAGTGCCAATCCAGGGCGGCTTGGTCCCGCTATTTTCGTTTGTGTTCGCGTATCTTCTGCTGGGCGAAAGGCTGACTTTCCTGCAGACTTCGGCATTTTTGTTTTTGGTGGTCGGCGCTGTTATGATCTCGTTTCGGCACGAAAAAACAGGATGGAGCAACAAGGCATTTTTCAATGCTGCGGCTTCTGCCTTGTTTTTTGCCCTGACTTCGGTGCTTACGAAATATACGTTTAACCACAGTAATTTCGTTACCGGTTTGGTTTGGCCCTCCGTGGGATTCTTAATTCCGGTTTTGCCAATACTGGCTTTCAAATCCAATCGAACGAAAATTTTCAATGCTCCAAAAGAAGCTGGGGCGAAAAATGTGGCCCTGTACTACACTTCCAGGGCTTCAGGCACGATCGGGGGCTATTTGCAAAAATATGCCGTGTTTCTAGGAAGCGTTTCGGTGGTGAATGCCCTGCAAGGAATGCAATTCGTATTTTTGGTGATTATGACCACCTTTTTTTCCATTTATTATCCAAAGGTTTTAAAAGAGAGAATAAATGCCGAGACCGTGGTCCTCAAAGTCACCGCAATAATTTTCATTTCTTGCGGATTGTTTTTGCTGACCAAATGATCCCGTTAGAGATTTGAACTCAAGAAGATAATTATTTAACCAGTTTATTTAGCGAGGTCAAAATAATCAATCGAAATTTTCCAACTAATTAAAATTTATAACGGGATGAAAAAATTTTTAATAACTTTATTAATATTGATTTTAGCCGCCGGGGTGTTTGCTGGTTATTTTTACAAACAATTCACACCTTCGCCAAACCCCGAGTTTGGTTTGAGCTATTCCACCGAGGCTGCAAAAGGCTTGGGTTTTGATCCCAAACAGGAATATTTGGATATCCTGGACGATTTAAAACCAAAAAAATTACGGTTAACCGCATACTGGGACCAGATTGAATCCAAACAAGGACAGTATGATTTCACGCTTATGGACCAGCTCTTGCAGGAAGCCGACAAAAGGAATTTGGATGTGATTTTGGTTTTGGGCCACAAAGAACCGCGGTGGCCGGAATGCCATCAGCCGGATTGGTACAATGGCCTTAGCAAAGATCAGCAGGACACGGCCGTGATTTCCATGCTTACGGACTCTGTCAATCATTTCAAAAAGTTTAAGTCTATAAAAGTGTGGCAAGTTGAAAACGAACCTTTCTTCGGGTTTGGACCGCAATGCCCCGAAATCTCCGGAGATCTGGTAAAAAAGGAAATCCAAACCGTGAAGGGGATCGATCTTAGGCCTGTGATGCTTACCGATAGCGGCGAGAAAGGCAGCTGGCTTAGTACGGTAAAGGTTGGAGCCGATATTTTGGGTACGACAATGTACAGGATAGTTGTGGATAAGAATTTTGGTTACGAGAAATATCCTATTCCTCCCGCTTATTATCGGATCAATGCCGGGATTGTGGAAAAATTTGCCGGACCAAAAAAAATTATCGGGGCAGAACTGCAGGCCGAACCTTGGGTTACGTCTGGTTTTGAACAAGTTGATGTCAGCGAACAGCTGACAATTATGAACCCCAAAGTTTTGCTGGAAAACGTTGATTACGCCCGCAGAGTCGGTTTTGGAGAAAATTATCTGTGGGGCGTCGAATGGTGGTATTGGCTTGCCAAGAAAAAAAACGATTGGGGCATGTGGGATACGGCAAAAAAAGTTATAAACGGGAGCCTCTAGTTGTAGATAAAGCCGAAACAAAAAGAATTAAATACAAAATTGTGCAGAATATACAGCTCTTAATTGTATAAAATGCACAAAAAATTGGAAAAATGCAAGCAAATGCGCTTGCTTTTTTATATATCTCTTGTATATTTCAACTATCAACATTTGTTAAATTAAACAGCTATACCTCTTGGCTATTTAAAATAGAAAGGATACCAAAATGGAACTGACCGAAATTATTGCGGAAAATATTGTGAATAAGCTTTCGGCTCTGTTAAAAAAGAAAATTACAGTTGCGAATATCCGGGGAGATGTTTTGGCCTCGTCGGACCTCTCGGAAACAGGTAAGAATTATGAACAGCTGCGGCAAGCTACTGAAAGCAAAAAAGAAATGGAAGCCGCTGGCCCGGCTACCAAAACCACTTTGGGAGAAGGCTTGATCCTGCCGATTATATACGGTGAAGACGTTGCCGGTTCTTTGTTTGTGGAAGATAAGCCTGAAGGATTCCAGCATTATCGCCAGATTTTAACCACAACTTTGGAGCTGCTGATCCACCAGAGCATGGTGGTGGACCACTTCCCGTATAAAGATAAAATCAAAGACAACTTTGTCTTCGGCCTTTTGCACCGCCGTTTGGCTGTGGAAGACAGCAAGGTCCGGGAAGAAGCCGATTTATTTGACCTTAATCTCAACCGCGACAAGGTCGTGGTAATCGTGAATATTAATAATTTTTGGAATTCATTGTTTGGCGACAAGCCTTCGGCTTCCGAGGATGAGAAGCAGACTACGCTTTCTGCCTACAAAAAACGGATTTTCCAGGCATTCAGCCAATTCTTTGGCAGGTTGTCGGGCTGCACAGTGGCTTATTTCGGCTCAGACACCTTTGTCGTCCTAGTGGACGAATTGTACAGCATGGATGGTCGTGAAATGGTGGAGATGATTCGGCAGAAAAATGAAGATTTCCAAAAAATCATCAGAGAACATTTAGGCGATTTCCAAAAAGTTTTGTTTGCGGTGGGCAGTTTCTATCGCGGCAAAGACGGAGCTATACTGGCTTACGAAGAGGCTCGCCGGGCGCTAAATCTGGGCTTGAGCATGGGTGAGCACCGGACCATGTATCACATTGACGACCTGGGGATGGTGGCAACTTTGGCCGGTGGGAATCGAAAATGGCAGGACAACTTCGTGAAAAGGCTACTTATGAAGCTTTTGGCCGAAGAGTATCTGCTGGAAACAGTTGAGGTGTTCTTCGACAAAAACATGAGTTTGACCCAAACTTCGAAAGAATTAAAGATCCACCGTAACACGCTGCTTTACCGGCTTGATAAAATTCGCAAGGTTACCGGATTGGATCCGCGCAAATTCAACGATGCCATGGAATTGAAAGTCGCCCTAATCTTAAACCGGGTGCTGTACTTGGAGAAATCAACAGCCAAACAAATTTAGCAATAAATACAAAATTGCAACATTAAATTAGCTTACGCTAGTACGTTTATACGATTCTTTTTTTGCGGCTTTGAACTTACGATAAGACCAGGAGAATATATGGTCAAACAGCTCGCAAAAAAATGGCATCCGTGGAAGAAGGGCAAAAACGAAAGATCTGAAAATGATTCTCGAATTTTTCAAATAGGCCCGATGCTGGACCATATTAAAAAAAACTGGGTCGAAGTTAAAAGCATTACCAAAAAAATTTCCGGAATTCAAACTCGGAATTTGGAATTCTAAATTTATGTCAAACCTGCTTGTATTATATGAGATTGCCGAACGGGCTTCGAAAGTCAGAAATTTGCGAAGCCTGCGCCAATACGAATCTTGGATATCCAATATTCTAAAGCACTACCATGACGCGGCGATTGAACAAGTTGCCCGAATCCATCTATTCCGTCTCAAGGAGCAATACCATCTTGCTTAATTTGTGAGGGGAGGGGTTAGCAAAAGACCCCTCTTTTTTGATTGTGAAAATCGGACTTTGGGCTTGGGATAACAAAGCCTAAACTTTGGTTCTTACAATTGCAAAGAGGGATAGATGTCTACATTTGCCGACGACTGGGGGGACCATGGTGGTGCCGAACGACAGTACATTTGTTTCCTTGCTGGGCGATTTCAGTGAGTACGAACGGCTCATCCGGAGGATTCTCAAGCGGATCAAAACCATACGCATCCAAAACCAGGAGGTGAGGATTATCACCAACAGCCACCCGGCCCGAGTAGCTTTGGGTTCGGTGAAAATCGGCGCGAAACTCGGACTGGACCGCCTGGATGAATTCGTGTTCGCAACAATGCTGCACGATTGCGCCAAGCACCATGAGGATGTCGAGCCGCTGCTCAAGCATTTTCATGGAAAAAAATTCCCGACCGACGAATTGCGCCGGATTGTCACCGAGGCGCACACCCGGCTCGGCCCGGCCATGATCCGGCTAATTCTGGATTACGATAGCTGCAGCGACCTTCCGGTCAATGTCGAGCTTTGCGAACAGATCAGCCGCTTCCACCACCCCGAAATTGATAAGGATCGGGCCAAGCGGCGGACCGAGGTCAAAATTGCGAGCATTGTCGATAAGTTCGACGCTATGACCTCCGGGGAGGACGAGAGGTCGCACCGCGAAAAACCTTACACTCCAGAACGCGCCGTCTACGAATTATGGACTAAGGCTAGCGAGGGCTTTTTGGACTCGGAACTCACTCGGTTGTTCGTTGTCGATTGTCTTGGAATGGAGCTGCCGAAGCTTCAGTAACAGGAATCATTTAAAGAGCCGACAGGCAATTGCTGTCGGCTCTTATTCTATTCTTTCACGGAATCTGGTGGATTTGGGAGTTGCACGTTTTTGGTCAACTCTTCGAAATCCGGCAGCTCCTTTATATCTTTGATTCCCAGATGCTGCATAAATTCAAGAGTGGTTTTGTATACAGAAGATCGTTTGTCGGTGGGAGAAACTGTTTTTTCTATCAGCCCGCGGATGAGCAGCTGGCGGATGGTGTATTGCGAATTGACTCCGCGAATGTTTTCGATTTCAACTTTCGAAACGGGCTGTTTGTACAAAATGATGGCGAGCGTTTCCAATGCGGCGTCAGAAAGTTTTTCACGGAGCTCCAACGTCAGGAATCTTTTTACAGCTGTGCTGTTGTCCGGATTGGAGGCGAGCTGAAGCTTGTCATTGTGGGCCAAGACGATAATTCCTGAGTTGTGGTTTTCAGCCACCAAATCGGTTATGGCTGATTTGATTTCAGCTTCTTCGATTTCCAAAGCATCCTGAAGTTCTTTCAGGCTGACCGGCTTGGAAGCGACAAACAAGATTGATAAAATTTGAGATTTTAATTTGGGTAATTCCATATACAGTTGCGATCCGAATGATCCGAATTGTCATCCGAATCTACCAATATTCGTAGCATTCGGATGTGATTCGTAGATTAGGATCGCTTCATAAATTAGTTTTTTTAATAATGATATCGGCGAAGCGCTCGTCTTGCTCCAATGAAAGGATTCGCTGCTTGGTCAGCTCGAGCAACGCCAAGAAGGTTACTATAACGTCGGTTTTGGATTTGGATTCGCGGATCAGTTCCGAAAGTTTGGTCTCGATTTTGGTTGAGATCAGACCTTGAATCTGGCTGATTTTTTCCGTGAT
>CAZOKE010000027.1:0-8602 GCA_964580495.1 uncultured Candidatus Saccharibacteria bacterium | reverse complement strand
CCAGTTTTATAATGACACCTACAGCTCCTATATGGATTATTTCCAAAACAATTATGAGGGCAATCGCGCTCCAGTGTACATCGGTTCGCATTTTTCCGAATGGAATGACGGAGTCTATTGGGAAGCCATGAGGGATTTTGCCACTAATGTTTGCGCCAAACCTGAAGTCTATTGTATCGATTTTAAGGAGTTGATGAATTATCTGAATTCCCATCCGCAAGTGCCTGCCAAACAGTAAGTTAAATTTACATTAATATTTCAAAAAAAGATTATGACAAAGAACTGGGTGAATTTTACTATTTACAAAACTCATTTCCGGCTCTAGGATTGAAGCATGATATATGGAACTATCCTTTCAGGCACGCCTGAAATAAACGAAGAACAAGACCCTGTAATCCAGCACCTCATCGACATCCGGTCAAGGAGCTTGGTTGAAGGCGATATAGAAGCGATTATTGAAGAATTGAACTGGTACAAAAGCCTGCGCGATGCCGGCGAATCTATCCCCGAGGAAGATCGGATCACTTGGAAAGAGATCCACCGCCGCTACGGCACTCTTTCGGATGACCAAATCGAAGAGCTCATCCACAAGCTGTCCGAATCCGAAAACGGAGATTATATCAACCAATAAATTGCAGTTTAGTTTTGGTTTCAATGCGACCGTTAGCAAAATTTAGTCGGAATTTCAATCGAGCATATGTCTGCGCAGCTCGCCGATTAGGCGATGCAAGCACATATGTGGCAGTTTGCGAGATTAGAAATTCCGGTAAATTTTGCGTAGGTCGCGACTTCTTTTCCGTCACTTTTCTTCTAGAAGAAAAGTGACAACCTGGTTCTCGAAGAGAACATAAAAAGTTATGAAACTTTTTCCGGCCGGAAAAGTTTTTTTATACCCGCTCCGGAATAAACTCCAAAAAATCCTATCAACAAGGTAAACAGCCCAACTGTCCAGATTCCCGAGAACTTAGCAGCTGCATAAACAATTTGTCCATGTTCCGAGATCCGCAAAGTCCAATGGCTCATTGCCGCAATAATTTCCCAAAACGGCACGCCCAAACCCATGATCAATCCGTAAACCCAAAGTTTATTATCGGCAAGCGCCCCGACTATAGCGGACAAGACAAGCAAACTCACTACTGTGATCGCGGTATCCGATTGATTTAAATCTGCGTACCCGATATAAGCTGACAGTGCAACTACCAGCAAAATAAAAATCGTTGTTTTCATATGCTTAGTCTAAGCAAGCATATCCAACTGGTCAAATGCTTAATTTTATTTTATAATAAATCATACAATAATCAGCAAAGAAACAAAAAATGTACATTCTATTCGATATAGGCGGCACCACAACCAGATTTTCATCGTCTGTGGATGGCACATCTATCACCGACACCAAAATCGAACCCACGCCGCAAAGCCTAGATGATGCTATTTTGCTTTACCAAAAAATGGTGATCGATTTGGCCAAGGGCGAAAAAATCGAAGGCATGGCAGGCGGACTCCCAGGCCCCCTCAATCCCGAAAAAAACATGCTGGTTAATGCCCCTCACCTGCATAACTGGATCAACAAACCTCTCCAAGACAGATTTAAGCGGATCGCGGACTGTCCCGTGTTCTTTGAAAACGATACGGCCATGGCGTCGCTTGGTGAAGCTGTGCGCGGAGCCGGCAACGGCTACAGGATTGTGGCTTATCTCGCGGCCGGCACGGGTGTTGGCGGTGCGCGCGTGGTCAATCAGCAAATTGATGCCAACAGTATTGGTTTCGAACCAGGGCACATGATTGTAGCAGCTGGACGGACTTTGGAATCTTTGATTTCCGGAACTTCGATCCAGCAGAGTCTTCATAAAAAAGCTTCGGAGATAGACGATGAAAATTTCTGGCTGCAATTTGAATCTCAGCTGATCTTGGGCTTGAACAATATCACTACGCTCTGGTCGCCAGACATTATAATTCTTGGCGGCGGCGTGATCCTTTCGGGACAGGTCAATGTCGACCGCGTCATGATGAACCTTTACAAAACTTTGACGATTTACCCCAAACTTCCGAGAGTAGTCAAAGCGGCCCTGGGCGACCATTCAGCCGTCGAAGGCGCCCTGGTTTATCTGAAACAAAAATTGGGTAATCACGCCACCGTCTGAAAAATTCGGTCGGAGCGAATTTTTCAGGCATTCACTCCCTCACTAGCTGCCGAGAGCTTGGCGACTTTTTCTCCGCGGTTCCTGTAAGAAACATAAAAATACCGAGCATGCTCGGTATTTTTATATCCATTGCTTTGATTGTCTCACCAGCAAATTTTTTGCCTGCTCCGGATGCGCCAAAATCTCCTTGACCACTTTTTCCATTCTTGCTGCCTGCGAGCCTTTGACCAGAATAACATCGCCCGGGTATAAACTTTCGGCAACCGAAGCCTTTGCCGCGTCCGAGTCAGTAAACCAAATAACTTTCCCGGAAAATTTCCGCTTTGCCAATTCGTCTTCGATGTCACGTGTTTTATCTCCTACCAAATAAACCGTATTCAACCCGCACTCCACGATTTTTGCCGCGACTTCCCTGTGTCCGGCTTCCGACAAACTCCCCAACTCGGCCATGTGGCCTATAGCTGCTAATTTCCGCGACCCCGGTATGTCCTGCAAGGCTTCAAGCGCCGCAATCGTGGATGCCGGAGCGGAATTATATGTATCATCAATAATGGTTGACTGGTTAATCCCTTCTAGTAACTTTAACCGTCCTGCCGGCTGTTTGTAATGCTCCAAAGCTTGGGAAATTTCCACTAGATTCATGCCTTGCGAAAGAGCAACTGCTGTGGCAGCCAAAGCAGCATATGCGGCAGGCTTTCCAATAGTGTCAGGTAGGAAGAAAGGCACTCTATTGCCTTTATAAACAACTTTCATGCCCACTCCAGACTTGTCGTTTTTGTTTGTCACTTGAAAATCCTGGGCTTGGACGTCAGCCTCTTGGAAACCATAAGTAATCACACTGCCCTTTACCGAGGGCTTGCCAGCCAGAACTTTCGGGTTATCCGCGTTAAGAACGGCAACCCCGATTTTCGACAAACCTTTTAGCAGCGATAGTTTTTCGCGCTGCAAAGCTTCCGGACTGGAAAAGAATTGCATATGGCTAATGCCGATGTCTGTAATTATGGCAAGATCAAGTTTACCGACGATGCTTAAAAGGTATGCGATATCGCCGGGTTTGTCCGAGCCCATTTCCAGCACCAAAATTTTCGGAAAATTAAATCTGAATATCCGGAACAGTCCGGAAACAATGATCCAAATCCAATCAAAAACCGAAGCCAGATTTTTCTTAAACCCACCCGAAGACTTAAAACCAAGCACGGCTAAAGGCAAACCCAGCTGGCTGTTGAGGTTGCCGGGATTTGACCCGACTCGAAATTTAGTGCGCAAAACCAAAGCCACGGCTTCCTTGGTTGAGGATTTGCCGACACTGCCGGTAATGCCAATAACCTTTGGCTTATGGATTGCCAAAGCCAATCTGGCATAGGCTGCTAAAATTATTTCAAGAAATTTTTTCATAGATGTACTTATAGCGACGGGTGGCGGACTCCGATCCCCAATTAAATCATTATTACCTTGTAGGCGGTATCTGCAAATAGTTTAGAATAAAGCTGGCTATTTCGCCAAAGGCGGGGGCTGCCGTGGATTCGGCAAATTTAACATCCCTGGGGTTATCCACGCGGACGAGCATCAGGAATGCGGGATTTTCCACCGGTCCGAAACCGATGAAGGATCCGATGTTCTTGTTTGGATCATAGCCCGATTTGCCGACATTTGCCACCTGAGCCGTTCCGGTCTTGCCGCCGATATAGTAGCCATGCACCGCGGCTTTTTTACCGTGCCCGTTTTCTACCACGTCCACAAGCATGGCCGAGACTGTTGCTGCAGTTTTCGGATCCAAGACTTTTGCCAAGGACACCGGACCTCGCTGATCAACAGATCCGTCCGGATGAGTGATTTTGTCTACGATATAAGGCTTCATCATCTGGCCGCCGTTGGCAATTGCAGTATACGCCTGCACTAATTGCAGCGGAGTCAGTGTGATACCCTGGCCGAAAGAAGCCGTGGCATAGAACACATCGCCCTTCTGATTTAAGTTATCGATGTCACCTTTGGATTCGCCTCCCAAGTCAAATCCCACCGGTTTGCCAAACCCGAATTTCTGCACATAATCTTTAAACTTGTCATGCCCAACCAGTTGTTCGACGTAAGCCGCGCCGGTATTTAACGATTCATCCAAGACTTGGGTCATGGTTTGGATCCCGCGCGGTTTAGGATCAGAATTTTTTATAACCCGATCATCGACTTGGATTGAACCTGTGTCATTGTATGTTGACTGCGGAGTAACCTTGCCCTCATTCAAACCCATGGCCATTGTAATGCCTTTAAACACCGAGCCTGGTTCATAATCCGAACTGGCAACACTATTGCTGTAAACCGCCGGACTTGAGGCTTTGCTGTATTGGTTTGGGTCAAAGTCGGGGTAATTCGCCATGGCCATCACGGCCCCGGTCTTCGGGTTGATAATCACCACGCTGCCAGAATCAGCGCCGTGTTTGGTCACGGTATCCTGCAGTACTTGCTGGGCTTTGAATTGGATGGCCGGGTCGATTGTCAGGTAAATGTTATCGCCGTCTTTTGCCGGGACCACTTGGGAACCTAAATCTGACTCGCCTGAGTTTAGGATATTTTTAGGTGGCGAGGCCACGCCCGGGGTGCCGGCCAGCTCATCGTTGAATTTGCCTTCCACGCCGTATTGCCCGACTCGCTGGTCATCTTTGTACCCTAAAAATCCCAAAACCTGGCTGGCCAAATTATTCTGCGGATAAAACCGAATGCTTTCATCTTCCAGGTAAATTCCCTTCAGGTGGAGGTTTTTGATTTTACTGGCATCGTCATCGCTCAACTGGTGCTTCAAAGGTAGGTAATTTTGGTTGCCGCTGGCAATCCGCTGTTCCAAGTCCTTGGGAGCGATTTGCAAAATTGGCCCCAACTGTGCCGAGACATCCTTGCGGTCTTGGTCCGACATTTCGTGGCCGATGGCAAACACCATCTGCTTGGTGACATTGGTCGCGGCCAGCACCGGCTGGCTGTTTGCCTGCGACGAAAAATAAATTTCTCCCCGAGTCGCCGGTATGATGTTGTTTTGCCCGCGCTGAATCGCGGCTTGGGTCAAGTAATCTTCGTGGTTTAGGATCTGCAAGTGGAACAGCCGGAAAATAATAAACAAAATAAACAGCGCGATCAATCCCAATAACAAAAAAATTCTTAGGTTATAAGAATTGGGCGCAATTTCATTTTTGGGGCTGAGCTTGTTCATTTATCCGCCAATAACAATAATCATATTATACTTGCCGAAAACTTTAGCCTCAACCCTATTTTAAAGCAAAACTGTCGTCTTTGATGTAAGTGACGTTAGTCGCCGGCACGAAATTCAGAAGGGCTGATTGCTGCTGAATATTGGATACTGATTGGAGCGTGGAGTTTTGGAGTTCCAAATCCTTGTGGTCGTCTTCCAATTTGGCAATTTGCGTGGACAGCTGTTTGATCCGAAAACCTTCCGTGGCCAAACTATTGATAGAGAAAAGATAGACTAATCCCAAAACAGTTATCATGCCGGTCAAAATCAAATTGACCTGCAGGGTGCTGATTTTATGGTGGGTTTTCTTTTGACTATTGGTTGTTGATAAAGTTTGCGATAAGTCTCGCATGCCGCCTTATTTTTTCTCTCTCGTTGTTAATTGTTGGATTTGATTGCTACCCGAAGTTTAGCGGGCTTGCTCCGTGAATTGCGCTCAATCTCGCTTTTCTGCGCCGTCACGGGTTTTTTGGTCAAGATTTTCAGTTTGGGTTCCCTGCCGCAAACGCAGGTCGGGAAATCCGGCGGGCAAATACAGCCTCTGGCCGCCTCAACCATGAATTCTTTCACTATCCGATCCTCGAGCGAATGGAAGGAAATTATCAGCATCCGGCCGCCGGGAACCAAAATTTCTAAAATGTCGGGCAGGGCCCTTCTCAAATTGTTCAGCTCGTCATTGACTTCGATCCGGAGGGCTTGGAAAATTCTTCTGGCAAAATCCGCGGCTTTGTACTGGACCGGCTTGGGCAGCGCGTCTCGGATTATTTCAAAGAGTTGGCGCGTGTCATCAATTTTCATTTTCTGCCGCTGGCGGACTATCGCGTGGGCAATTTTAGACGACAATTTTTCACCGCCATATTCGCGGAAGATTTGCGTCAATCGGGCAGGCTCATACTTATTTACCACATCAGCAGCAGTTTTGGTTTGATTTTGGTCAAATCTCATGTCCAGCGGACCTGATTGCCCAAACGCCAAACCTCTGGTGGGATCGTCGAGCTGTGATGAAGAAAACCCTAGATCCAATATTATGGCGGACACGTTTCGGAAGCTGTGCTGGGACGCAATGTGCTTGATATTTTTGAAATTGCCGGGAACCAAAGTTACTCTTTGGCCCACACTTTCTCGGGCAAGCCGCATAGAAAGCTTGTCCAAAGAAGTCTGGTCCAAATCGATTCCCAAAATCCGAACAGTCTGGTTGAGCTTGGCGATTTCCTGGATGTATCCGCCGTCCCCTACTGTGCCGTCAATCAATTCTGACAAATTGCCGGCATCGGAATATTTGAGCACTTCATTCAAAAGAACTGGTACGTGAGCCATGAGAATTCCGCTCTCCAAATTTTTTGAGAATAAATTACACCCCTAATTGCCCCAAAGCCTCGGCGATGCTGCTGCTTTCCCGTTCCGTATTGGACTTGTAATTATTCCAAGCTTCCTCATCCCAGATTTCCAAGCGATCGTACAATCCCGCGACTACGATCTTTTTCGAAAGACCGGCAAATTTGCGCAAGTATTCGGGGATCATCATTCTCCCCTGCTTGTCGATCTCGATGTCGTATGCCCCTGCCAGCATGAGCCTGGCAAATGCGCGGGAGTTTGCCTGAGAAATTGGAAGCGCTGCAAGCTTGGATGCTATTTCCTCCCACTGTTTTTTGGGGTACAGGAATAAACTGTTGTCCAATCCGCGCGTCAAAACAGCGCCTGAACCCAAAGTCTGGCGGAACTTTGCCGGAACAGCTGCGCGTCCTTTATTATCCAGTGATACCGTATATTCTCCAATAAACATTTTGCTTTTCCCCAGATTTTGTTTCGTAATTAATATTTTACTAAGAGTTCTCCACTTTTCCCCACAATTATCCACATCTCACCATTTACACTTAATATTAACCCACTATTTACCATTCGTCAAAGGTCGATATTTTTGTAAAACCCCAACAAAAAAAGGCTTATTTTAAGCCTTAATCAGAACAATTTATACTAAATTTATCAACCTCGAATCATTGCTTTCCCACAGGGTATTCCTGAACGAAAAACTGCCCCAAAATTGGAGCAGTCTTTTTTATTCGGCGTCGTCAGTATCTTCGTCTGTGCCAGGCTTGCTGGTTTCATCCGTATCGGTGTCGGTAGATTCATCGGTATTGTCGCCTGGCATGTTGTCCATATCGTCGGCCATGTAATTTCCTTTTAACCCACAATTTGCTGGGTCGTTAATTGTAAAATAATTTTAAAGTATTGCTGTCGTTTAGTCAATATGCGTTTTTCTCATCTAGTAAGCAGGAACTGGATCAGGCTTATAGCCCCTGCCCAAATGCTCTTGAGGATCGGGATTGATGCCGGCAGCAGAATTATCAGCAGAATAATAAATATGAAATTCCGCTTTATGACCTTGAAGATAGCAATGACAATGATGACCGCGAGCACCAAAGAAACCAGGCCATGCACGCTTTTTGGGAAAAAACCCAAAAATTGAGCGTAAATTGATTCAATCTGCTGCTCCATACCTTTAACGACGAACCGGAGTTTTTGTTTTAATTTTATCGATCACAATCACCGGCTCATTTTCCAGGATATTTTTTAGGAAGCGGTCATTCATTATCTGCCGGTATTCAAATTCAGATCCGGTGAAAACCGTATAGCTCACCTCTTCTTCCGCAAACTTTTCGGCCAGTTTGAGGAAATTCTCAAGCCTGCGTGGGGAAACCCGGCCCACGAACAGAATATCAGTTTCGATCCGAAGTTTGCCTGCAAACACGCCGGTTAAGGCGATAAGCTTGCACTCGCCTACCCGCATCGAGGCTCTGGCAAGCAGGTCTTCTGGGATCGATTTGTTTTTTCGCAGAACATTCAAGAGTTCCGGGTAAAGCGCGAAGTGCCGGTTGACCTGGTAATATTTATGCTTCTTTTTTTCGAATGCCAGCAAAAACTCCATTTTCAGCAGCTCGCGGACAGTTTTTTTCAAAAACAGGTTGGAAATCCCGGTGGATACGCGCAGCTCGGTCTGCGAAAAGCTCCTTTTGGGATGCGCCAAAAGCAGGTTTATAAGTTTACTTTTTGGTTTCGAGGATAATAGCTGGGCTAGCATTATGCGTTTGCTTTAAAATATTCTTTACGACCAGATTATATCACAACTGCCTGGCAATATCTATCAGTGCCAGACTTGGACAATTTTTATTGAAATTACGGCGATTTTGTGTTACAATAATTCGGCAGTTATGGCGCGGCTCGAAAC
>CAZOKE010000026.1:0-9051 GCA_964580495.1 uncultured Candidatus Saccharibacteria bacterium | reverse complement strand
TTTCTTACCCCAGGTTTATCTCCGTAAACTGGCTGGCCCCGCTTATAGGGTTAGACAGCCCCATGGATATGGCCATGTACATTTACCCCATGGATACCGCTGACATCATGAAAAAATTGCGCAACAAAGTCGGGCAAATCCAATCGTCTATGAGCATCAATTCGGAAAAAGGCAATGTCCGCGACCCGATGCTTGAAACGGCATACCAGGATGTGGAAGCTTTGCGCGATCGGCTGCAGCAGGGCACGGAAAGATATTTTCGATACTCTCTCTACTTCACGCTCTATGCCGACAATCTCAAAGATTTGGAGCAAGTCTCTTCAACTTTGGAATCAATCCTCGGGTCGAAATTGGTGATTGCCAAGCCGGCGGTGCTGCAGATGGAACAAGGGTTTAATTCGACTTTGCCTTTGGGCAACGACGAACTCGCGATTGCTACCAATATGAACACACAGCCGTTGAGCACAACTTTCCCGTTTGTGTCATCGGAACTAACCAGCAACGACGGGATTTTGTACGGCATCAACCGGCACAACAACAGCTTGATTTTGTTTGATCGCTTCCAAATGGAAAACGCCAATTCGGTCGTGTTCGCCAAATCAGGTTCCGGGAAAAGCTATGCGGTGAAACTTGAAATTCTCCGCTCCTTGATGTTGGGAACCGAAGTCATAGTCATCGATCCGGAAAACGAATACAAGCATTTATCCGAAGCGGTTGGGGGATCTTTCTTGAGCATTTCTTTAAATTCGGATTCCAGAGTCAATCCCTTTGACCTGCCGAAAGCGATTGAAGGCGAATCCAACGAGGACATCTTGCGGTCTTCAGTTATAAATTTGCTGGGACTTATGAACTTGATGCTGGGCAAATTGAACCCCACGGAAGAAGCAATAATGGATAGGGCGATCTGGGAAACTTATGCCAAAAAAGATATCACGCCTGCATCATCTTTAACCAACGTCGATGTCCCGACCATGGCTGACCTGGTGGAAATTTTGGGAGGAATGGTTGGCGGGGAAAGTTTGGCCCAGAGGCTCACTAAATACACCGAAGGAACTTTTTCGGGAATTTTCAACCAACAAACCAACATTAATTTGAATAATCAGTTGGTCGTGTTTTCAGTCCGCGATTTGGAAGATTCCCTGCGCCCAATCGCAATTTATGTGACATTAAATTACCTTTGGAACACGGTCCGCTCATCGCTCAAAAAACGGATACTCGTGATCGATGAGGCTTGGTGGATGATGCAATATGAAGATTCGGCGAAATTTTTGTTTGGGATCGCCAAACGCGCCCGCAAATACTATTTGGGCGTGACCACAATCACCCAGGACGTTTCCGACTTTTTGCAGTCACCATATGGCAAACCTATTGTGACCAACTCTTCTATCCAGCTTTTGTTGAAACAAAGCCCGGCTGCAATAGACCTGGTAGCCGAGACGTTCTTTTTGACCGAAGGCGAAAAATATTTGCTTTTGGAATCCGATGTCGGTGAGGGGATATTCTTTGCTGGCCTTAAACACGTGGCCATCAAGATCATCGCTTCCTATATGGAAGACCAAATTATCACCACTGACCCACGCCAGACCCAAGAAATAGAAAAAGCAAAAAAAGAATTAGAAGATTCGGAGTAACCTCATGGCCTACGATGATGTCGAAGAAGATTTATTGGCAGAACAGGAACGAGAATTTGAGCAGGAACAGCAAAAGGAGCGTTTGGCTAGACTCCAAAGTGAGCAGCAGAGCCCGGCTGAAAAAGCTGTAAATTTGGCCAAAGACGCTGCCAAAACATACGCAAAAAAAGCGGTAAAAAATTACGCAAAGGGGGTAATTGCATCAACCGCACCTTATTGGGCGCCGGTTCTAATTGCATTTTTGCTTTTGGGCGGATTGATATTTTTTCTTTCGACAACTTTAGTATCGGTTTGTAACCAAGGCGGGTTGAAAGGGGCTATAGCAAACGGTATAAGTATCGTAGCTTCGACCATACCCGGCGTACCCACGGACTTTTGCGGCGCGTTACAAATTTCGGATGCAGGTCAGTACCAATCTGGTGGCGGCGGAGGCGGAGGATCTTTCACCACGAACATGGCTTTTGTGCTAACCAGCGCTTATCGTCCCGGTCCGCCATCCGCAGATAGCCGGGGTGAGACGGTTGATATTGCTCTGCGTAATCCGACCGATCCTATCGGCAGCAAAGATCCTCGCATTGCCCAGCTAATTGCTTTAATCCAATCAGTTGGATTTAAGGCGCCGCAAGGGTACATACAAAATGAATACATAAACCCTAGTCCCGGGGCAACGGGCGGCCATATTCACGTCCAGTTCAATACCTATAAATCAAATGGCGTGACATATACATATTGCGACAACACGGTGGTAAAATATCCTCCAGATTTGGTTCCAATCCCGTCAACCATACCGATGGAAGGGGTTTCCAATCCTTATTTGCGGCAATGCATGTTGGACAAAATTATAGCAATATTTAATGCCGGTTCCAGTATCCCGACAAACTCAGGCACGACAACTACACCATGAAAAAACTTTTAATCATTTCAATTTCGGTCATCATCCTGCTCGGACTAGGTTGTGCCGGCTATTATTTCTTTTACTATAAACCTGCACCTGCAATTCAGACCGTTTCAAATACGACCACAAGCTATAAGCTAACCAAAATTTCTGATGACCAGGTGATCTCTCCGACGGTTTCGGAAGACGGCAGCGCTGTATGGTATTTCAATTCCAAAGGCCAGCTGTTCCGGCGAACTTTGGTTGGCGATAATTTTGTCGAATTTCCATTTCCACAAGCAATTTCAAATTTCAACCGAGCATTTTGGCCGCCATCCGGCACTGATTTAATCATGGGGATCTTTACCAATTCGACTAACTCTTACGTTTATTATGACAGTACAGCCAGGCAATTGAAGAATTTGCCAGCAAACATCCAAAATTTGGATTGGATGCCTGACGGCCGGCGTATAGTATATGTTTGGAAATCAAACGACGGCAAAAGCCAACAGCTGTTTTTGGCCAACTCGGATACTTCTGGTTTCAGAAAAATTTCCGACTTGTTCTGGCCCGACATGCAGGTCAAAGTCTCTCCGGACGGCAACTCGGCGCTTTTGTACCGCGGCAACACGCAGGATCCAAATAAGATTTATAAAGCCAATCTTCAAACTGGGCAGATAATTACATTGGTTGATGCCGGCAAAAATATGCAAGCGGCTTGGGTCACATCAACAAAATTTATTTACTTTCAGATTGTAAACAATAGCCCCTTGCTTTATCTGTTCGATTTAACTTCTAACCAGACCCAGAGCTTGGGGATTTCATCGGCTGCGGATAAGGTCGTGGCTGACCGCCAGGGGAAGTATGTATATGCTGTGGTTAGCGAAACGGATAACGACAGCTTGGTAAAAATTGACCTGAATACCCTTCAGCGGGAAACAATTTATAAATTTGATGTCAATATTCGGGCGCACAATTTATTTATGAACGACCAATCTGTAATGTTCATAAACAGCCTGGACGGGAAATTATATTCATTAGCACCTTAATGCCTTTGGACTTGAACTTTATTGTGAATAAAAAAAGCCGCACGAATTGCTCGTAGCGGTTTTATTGGTTCGCAAGAGGAGGAACCGTACAGGTTGTGCTGGGAGCTCAACCTGTACGGCCCATCCTTCTGGCAGCCTGGTAACGCAGACTCAGGAAATCAGGGTGTTCCGCGACCTCACTGCCATACTCGATGCCTGAACGGCTAAGTAAATAGATTTTCCTTCACAACTCTGGTGAGTTGTGCCCCTTTTCCATTTGCTTAGGAGTTCAGACCCTCTGTTGGCTTGTCGAGATCGTGAATTTTGGTCCATTTAGGACCCGAACCAGCGGTGGTGCGGGTTCGGTGCTTGTCTCGAAGTGCTCGTTTCGGAGAGCTCTTGTGAACACTTCCTGTTTCTTTTCTGTTGTCGCTCTGATGTAATGGGACTTGTGAATCGAAGGCCCATCACCTCTGAGGCAATTCTGCAGTTCGACTGGCAGGACTTGCTTCAAAGTGACTCGGTCGGTGTCTTTCAGAGCAAAGAAGCAGAAACAGAACGGACAGACTTCGAGACTTTTGGGATCTTTCACAACGACCTCCGAGAGAACAGTTGGGGATACGTGGACTAAACCTCTTCCTAAAGATTCCTCCTTTTTGTTTTGGCAATGTAAAAAGTTTAATTCAAAAAGAGCAATGTGTCAAGCTTAAACAGATTACTCCAAGTGAATAATTGGTTGTGATTCGATTTTTTGTTTCAAAAGCTGGTGTTTATCTAAAAGGGGATCTAATTCCAGCAAATCTTCGGCATATTTTTTTGATCGCTCTACCATTTCTAAATTTGAAAGTGTTGCAATCCTGAAGCTGTAGCCGGATTGCTCCGTGCCGTATAAATTGCCGGCGCCGCGGATCTTTAAATCCTCTTCGGCTAATTTGAAGCCATCTGTAGAGGCGGCTATGGCAATTAAGCGGGGATTGATCGACGCGTTTTGGTCATCGGAAAAAAGGAAACAATAGGACTGAAAACTTGACCTGCCGACGCGACCGCGGAACTGGTGCAGCTGGGCCAAGCCGAAGCGTTCCGCTCCTTCGATAATCATCACTGTGGCGTTCGGCACATCCACCCCGACTTCCACCACGGAAGTCGAAACCAAAATCTGAATTTCGTTGTCTTTGAATTTCTGCATGACTTTTTCCTTGTCCTGCGGCTTCATTTTGCCATGGAGCAGGCCGATTTTGATGTCAGGAAAAATTTGTTCGGATAATTTTTTGTATTCTGCTGTAGCGGATTTGACGCCTAATTTGTCGGATTCATCTATGAGCGGGCAAATCACGAACCCTTGCCGGCCCGATTGAATCTGTTCCCTGATAAATTGGTAATATTGGGGGCGATTGTTTTCGTTCACGAGTTCGGTTTTGATCGGCAGTCGTCCGCTTGGAAGCTGTTCGAGCCGGGAAATATCCAAATCGCCATACAGAGTCAAAGCCAGAGTTCGCGGGATCGGAGTTGCGCTCATGCTCAAAAGATGCGTGTTATTCAATTTCTTAAGCTGCGCGCGCTGCTCCACGCCAAACCGGTGCTGCTCGTCGATTACCACGACGCTGAGGTTTTTGAATTTGACCTTTTCTTCCAGCAAAGCATGGGTCCCGAGCAGAATTTTGATTTTGCCTGATTTGATCTGGGCCAGTAGGGTTTCGCGCGAGACCGGGTTTCCGTTTAGCCTGACATCACTGCCGGTCATCAGACCCAAATCGATTCCATCGTTTAAAAATAACTTTAAAAAATTTACATAGTGTTGCTGGGTCAAAACTTCAGTAGGGCAGAGAAGTGCGGTTTGTAAATTGCTTTTTGCCGACAACCACATGGCCAGCGCCGCGATTATGGTTTTGCCGCTGCCAACATCGCCCTCCAGCAGCCGATTGGCAGGATAAGGTTTTTTGAAATCAGATTGTATTTCCTTAAGCGCCTTTGTTTGAGAGTCGGTTAACCGAAAGGGAAGTGAATTAATCTTTGCTTCCAAATCGTCGGAATCAGGAATTATATGCGCTGATTCTTGCTGCCGTTCTTTTTTGTACTTTAATACTCTTAACTGTGTAGTGAAAATTTCGTCAAAGGCTAATCTTTTTTGGGCGATCTTCAGGGAAGGCCAGTCAGAGGGGAAATGAAAAAATTTTACGGCTTTGTTTTCGTCAAATAATTTTTCATTGATTCGGATATCGGTGGGCAGGTATTCAGGGATAACCACCTTGTCCAAATAGGTTTTTATGATGCTGCGCAGAACCTTTTGTGTTAGGTTTGCGGTAAGCGGATAAATCGGGACCAGCCGGGACGTGTGGACTTGTTCAGCTTTTTCCTGCTCGTAAATCGGGTTCTGCATTTGCAATTTGTTTTTGTCGCGAACGACTTTGCCGGAAAAGATAAAAATTTCATGCGGTTTGATGACTTTGGCTAAGAAAGGCTGGTTGAACCAAACGCAGGTGATAGGCCCGGAATCGTCTTCAATCAAGGCCTGGGTAATGGTGAATCTCCGCACTTTGGTGCGGAACGAACGGATTTGCAAGACTTCAGCTTTAACATTTGCAAAGTCTCCCATCTGCAGTTCGGCAATACGGGTAAATTTCGACAGATCCTGGTGCGTCCTGGGAAAATAAAATATCAAATCTCGAAGCGTTTTGATACCGAGATCTTTCAGAAGTTTGGCCCTGGCCGGCCCGACTAAATATAAATTTTCAATTGGAGTTTCTAGGCTGAACATATGTTGATTATATCAGGAATTTTGAAGCAATATGAGGGCTATACGTTGCCAAAATAGCCGGAAAATGGTAAAATAATTAAAGTCCGGTGGGGTCGCATAGTGGTTTAGTGCACCGGTCTTGAAAACCGGAGTCGGTTAACGCCGACCGCGAGTTCGAATCTCGCCCCCACCGCCAAAACTTCTTTATGCAAAATTCAGAGATTAAAATTCAAAACATAAAATGGGAAGCTTGGGAATTTAAATTGCACCAAAGAAGCTCTTTATGGTACATTGTTAGTCTGCTGTTAGCAGTCGCTTTGATCGGTTACGGGGTCTATACCCGCAATATTTTGACGATCGTAACATTTGTAGTTGCCGCTGCTGCTTGGTTTTTTTATTCAATGCAAACACCAAGACTGCTTGTGCATGAGTTAACTACAACAGGAATTAGGGTCGGCGAAGTATTTTTTCCTTTTCGCAACATCAAGAAATTTTGGATTATTTACACTGAAGCCAATAAAAGTCTAAACTTGGAAACCACGGCATACCTAAACAATCACATTCTACTTCAACTAGGTAAACTGAACCCAACACAAGTTAAACAGTTTTTGAAAGCTTACATTCCAGAAGATCTGGATCGCCAGGAAAACATATCAGATGTGATCGCCAGGAAAATTAAGTTTTGATTTTGTACAATTCAAAATGCACATCTGACTTAAAAAACTGATAGAGCATTTTGAATTGAGAGGAGCAGCACATCGACCGTAGTATAATCGTTTAAACGATTTGCGAAGGTCGATCCGCTGCGACGAATGCACCCGTAGCTCAATGGATAGAGCGTAGGTTTGCGGAACCTAAGGCTGCAGGTTCGATCCCTGCCGGGTGCACCAGAATAAAATAAGGGTTTTAGATTATACATACAGCGCGCGGCTGTTTTTTGTTTTGCGTAAACCGCCCTCTCGCCCCGGCCCCTCTCCCGTTCATTCCTTCACGGCGAGGGGAGTTCTAATTTGAAAAATCAGTTGAAAAGAAAAGGCCACGGTTTTTTTGGCCGCGGTCTTCTCTTCATATGATTTTTTCAGCCTTTTCTGGTATTAACAGAATTGGTTTAAATTGGCTGAATTCAATTACGGCTTAATGCCATAATGACGAAATTTAAATTAACTTACTGACCGGTACTGGTGGTGTTGGTATTGCTTTGAGTATCTGTTTGAGTGTCGGTAGAAGGGGGAGTCACAACAGCCTGGGCGGTAATAGTCAGGGCATAGGTCTTATTGTCTGATCTGACTTCGCCCGAGATATCCACGACTGTATCTACCTTAAGCTCGGTACTTTTAATATTAACATATTTTGTATCGGTTGTCAGCAAAAATTTGGCAGTTCCAATGCTAACTGTATCGGAAGTGAGCGCCGTGATTTTGCCGTTCGCCGTAATTTGGTTTGTCGCCGGGATCGTAATCGGCTGGTCTTCGACGACTAAGCCGGCGTTTTCAATATTCTTTATAGCCTCTTCTTTGGTAATTGTGGAAGTTTGCAAGGCATCCTGCAGGATCTTTATCTGCCCTTCATCTTTGACGCTGGCCGCGGAAATAAGCGGCTGAAGGATGGCGGCTTGTTTATTGCTCAAATCCACGAGTTTGTTGAGCGTGGAAACTTTGGGCTGGGTGCCGGAGGCTTTGGAAGTAGCCGAGAGCGCAGCTTGGGTAGTTTTTTGCAGGTCCGAGACGGTTTCCGCCACGATTTTTTGCGCTTCGGTGGAAGAAATTTCCCCGGCTTTATTTTGGGCGATAACCTCGCTTAATTCATCCAAGCGATTATTGGCGAACTGGATTTGAAGGTTGGCTTTGGCATTTGGATCGCGGGTCAAGCTCAGCTCAATATTTTCTACGATTTTCTTCAAAGGGTAAATTGTTTGTCCAGGCGTGCTCTGCAAGGCGGCTACTGCAGTGCCAATACCCAAACTCACGACTATCAGCAGAGTGCCAACGGCTCCAGCCGCTATTTTTGCCATTTGGGAAAAACTGAATAACCAACCAGACCGTTCTTCGGCCATTTCCTGTGGCACATAAATTCTGTCTAAAACCCTGTTTTTTATCTTTGCAAAATCAGGAGCGGGGATTTCAGCTCTGGGAAAATTATTGAGCTTGATCAATAGATTGGTTAAGCCCGAAAAGTGATGGCTGATTTGCCACTTCGAAACATCGCGGTTGGATTTTACGCGATTGGCAAGTTCGTCTATTAATTTTTCCAGATCAATGTTGGTCATGCTTGTCTTGTCCTAAAATTTCCTGCAACCGGGTAATGGCCCGGTGCTGGATGACACGGATAGCTCCTTCAGACTTGTTGAGTATCAGAGCGATTTCCGGATTGGTCAGGTCTTCAAAAAATTTGTAGCGTATTACTTGCTGTTGTTCGCGGGGCAGGAGATTAAGAGCTTCTATGATCCGCCGCTGGTCCAAATCGAGATCCGTGATCCGAATCGTATCCACCGGGTCTTCCAAAACACCTTCTACTTCTTCGATCGCGATTGTGGATTTGCGGATCCGGTAATAGTCTATGATATTGTTTTTGACTATTTGGAATATCCAGCTGGACAAAGCCTTGGGTGAATTTACCTGTTTGATCTTGAGCCAGGCTTTGACAAAGCTGTCGGCAAGGATGTCTTCCGCCACTTCTTTGTGCCCCACGCGCAAATAAATGAACTTATAAAGGCGCTGGGCGAACTGGTCATAAATGCGGCCAAATGCGCTATGGTCGCCTTTTTGGCAGGCTTCCAGGATAGAT
>CAZOKE010000025.1:0-9190 GCA_964580495.1 uncultured Candidatus Saccharibacteria bacterium | reverse complement strand
GGCATGATTTCCCTGGACCGCAGCTTGGCCCAGCTCGTGAAAAAGGGTTTAATTAAAATCGATGACGCCATCCTGTATTCAACTGATCCCGAAACATTAAAGAGCCTTATAGGGAGAAGCTAATATGGAATATTCATACCAAGCCCGCGACGAAAAAGGCACACTCCGCACCGGCACAGTGGAGGCCGTGTCCGAAGCTTCAGCTTTTGACGCGCTGAAAAACCATGGCTTTATTGTGATTAATATCACACTAGCCCAAAAAAAGAACGACTTCCTTGAGACGTTGAATTTCTTAAATCGGGTTTCACCCAAGGACGTGGTGCTGTTTTCGCGACAGCTTGCAACCCTCATCAACGCTTCGGTGCCAATAGTCCAAGCCCTGCAGATTTTGCAATACCAAGTCAGTTCGGCTAACCTGCGCAAAATTATTCAAGAAATGACCCAAAAGGTTGAGAACGGGGACAGCTTGTCGACCGCGCTGGCCCAATACCCAAAAGTATTCTCCGGCCTTTACGTCAACTTGGTCCGTTCTGCGGAATTGTCCGGGACTTTGGACAACGCTTTTAATTATTTGGCGAACCAATTGGAGAAGGATTATGATTTGCGTTCGAAAGTTATCGGCTCCATGACTTATCCTTTGTTTATAGTTTTTGCCTTGATCGTGGTTGGCTTTCTGATGTTTATTTATGTATTGCCACCACTAGTGGGAATTCTGAAGGACGCATCGGTATCTTTGCCTCTGACCACGAAAATCCTGATTGCCACCACTGATTTTTTCCAAGGATTTTGGTGGCTGATCCTGATTATCCTAGTCGGCGGCGGGATAGCGTTAAGGGTTTATTCGCAAACTTTTGGAGGCAAATATGCCATTGATTATTTAAAAATCAAGACTCCGTTTTTCGGGAAACTTTTCCAGAAAATTTATATGGCCCGATTCTCCCGCAATCTTTCAACCTTGGTTGCCGGCGGCATCCCGATCGTGAAAGCTATCGAAACCGTGGCGGATATTATCGGCAACCAAGTCTACCATGACATCCTAATGGACGTGGGGCAGCAGGTCCGAAACGGCAAAGGCATTGCCCTGGCGCTGACCGACCGGCCCGAGTTTCCTCCAATTATTTCCCAGATGACCCAAATCGGAGAATCCACCGGTAAACTAAACGAAATCCTGGAAAAGCTCGCGGGCTTCTATGAAAAGGAAGTGGACACGGTTTTGACGACACTGACAACTTTACTTGAACCGATGATTATGATCCTATTAGGCTTGGCAGTGGCGGTCATGGTTGCAGGAATTTTATTGCCAATATATAATTTAGCCAGTGCTAGTTAAAAGCATGATTGATACAAAATTAAAAGGAATTACCAAGGTTTATAAGGGGGATTCAGGGTATTGAAACTAAGTCCAGCAGTGGGCTTATTTCCAGTGTCCTTTCTGCCTCTGATAAATTCAAAGGCTTCCTACATGGAAGGGGGTGAAATCAAAATGCAAAAATTAAAGAAATATTCTGGTTTTACGCTTATCGAACTTTTGGTCGTTATCGCCATCATCGGTATTTTGGCGGCAGTAGTTTTGGTTTCTTTGAACTCTGCTCGTGCAAAGTCCAGAGATGCAAGGCGTGTTGCTGACGTCCACCAACTTCAAACCGCATTGGAACTTTTCTACAATGACTGCGGCGGCTACCCGGTTCAAGCCACAGCTTTGAACATCACCGGTGGCACCCAAGCGCTTTATAGCGGTACCATCACAGGAAACAGCTGTGCCAATACCGGAGGATTTGGAAGCAGTGCAGCGGGGAACACTTATCTCGGCCAGACACCAGCTAACCCAAGCCCGGGAGGTGCGACATACACTTACACTGCAACTGCTAACCCGACCTTGGCCACCGACTACACCATCAACTTTACTCTTGAAGGGCAGACAGGCAACTTAGGTTCTGGAACGCACAAAGCAACTTCAGCAGGTATCCAATAGTTTGAGTTTACTTAGCTCCTCTAATAAAAATTAGGGGAGTTATAGTGCACTGAACAAATCTGACGGCACCTTCACTTTGTTTTAATGATTATCAATAAACACATTTGGGGTTTTACCCTGATCGAACTGTTAGTGGTCATTTCAATAATCGGGCTTTTGGCCGCAGTAGTTTTGGTTTCGCTGAATTCTGCCCGGGCCAAATCCAGGGATGCTCGAAGGCTCGGAGATATCCACCAGCTTCAAACCGCATTGGAACTTTTCTACAATGACTGCGGCGGCTACCCGGTTCAAGCCACAGCTTTGAACATCACAGGCGGTTCTCAGGCACTTTATACTGGCACCATTACAGGGAATAGTTGCGCGAACACTGGCGGCTTTGGAACTAGTGCATCGGGAAATACATTTCTTAGCCAGACCCCAGCTAATCCAAGTCCAGGAGGCCAAACTTACACCTATCAAGCTGCAGCTAATCCTACCATGGCTACGACTTATACAATTAGTTTCTCTTTGGAGGGGCAGGCTGGAAATTTAGGTTCCGGAACCCACAGTGCTTCACCGGCTGGATTTAAATAACTGATTTAATTTTATTCATGGAAAATACAATTTCCGACAATCCGAAGCTTTCGATAAAAGCGCTTATTTTGATTAGCATTTGTTTATTATTATTGTTAACAATTTTATTTTCCTGGCTTTCAGCCCAAAGCTTGGCGCGCGATAAAATCAGGGCAGGCGACATCAGTTTAATTGGAGAATTTTTAAAGGCGTATAAAGCCGACAGAGGGAGTTTTCCTTCTTCGAGTGCTTTGGCACAGCCTATTGGCTGGGAAAATTACCTTGGATTTTTTCCCACAGCCCCTGTGCCGGCAGCAACAGGCTGCACAGCTGATTCAAACCAATATAAGTACAATTCAATTTCACAAGGGCAGTCGTACAGTTTAAGTTTTTGTTTGGGAAGTGCGCAGAATGAATTTAAATCCGGTCTCAATGTAATCAAACCATGATTTTTCAAAACAACAAACAAAAAGGTTTTACTTTAATTGAATTGCTGGTAGTCATTGCTATCATAGGGATGCTGGCTTCAGTGCTAATTGCTGCTTTAAGCAATGCTCGGGTCAAAGCCCGGGATTCAAGAAGGCTTGCAGACGCCCAGCAAATTCGATCCGCTCTCGATTTGTATAACAGCCAAGGCGGAGGATACCCGGATAATTCCGTTTGGATTCCTGGTACGCTTATTTCTTGCAACGGCGCTCAATTATTTCGGGTTCCGATCGATCCGCTGCCCGGTTTTAACTACACCTATAAATCAACAGGCACGGTGGGAACCGCTACCAATTGCGGGACTGTCTGGAGCGGTTATGCCTTCGGTTTCCAGACTGAAGCTGATACCAGCTTTGGAGCAGCCGGCCAATATTGTATGAGACCAGTGGAGGGGATAACATCCGGAGCTTGCCCCTAAACAATGGATTTTTTTTCAATTTTAAAAAATAAAATAAAAATCAAGAAGTATTCCAATCCCATTTGGATGCTTTTTATTATTGTTTTAATTGGCTTTGGTTTGCGCCTGGTGAATTTGGCCCAACAACCGTATTTCGGCGATGAAATTTTAAGCTTGAATATAACCACCCATTTTCCCGCTTTTCCTGACCTATTCCACTACTTGGGCGATGTTGAATTCCATCCACCTCTGTATTATGTGTTCCTCCATTACTGGGTTAATTTGTTCGGACAAACCCCATTTGCCACAAGGATGCTCTCTGTTATTTTTGGGTTAGGCACAATTGTGCTGACCTATTATCTGGCTCAAGCCTTGTTTCAAAACTTTAAAGTCTCGTTGCTGGCGAGCTTCTTTATTGCTTTTTTCCCGCTCCAATTGGAATTGAGCCAATACGCTCGACCTTACACAGTCTTGGCTTTTGCCGGAATTTTGTCTGCCCTGGCAATCTGGAAATATTTTGAGACAAATGACACATGGCATTTGGTTTGGTTTATTTTGGCCTCGTTGTTCGGCCTGTATATTCATTATTCTTTTTTGCTCATTTTGTTTGCAACTTCCACTTGGGCTTTTTATCAAAGCTTCATAAAGAAAGATTCCAAAGCTTTCACTCTATGGCTGGTGTCGATGGGGAGCATCGTTTTGGGGTTCAGTTTTTGGCTGAAAAATCTTTTGTATAAATTGGTGCTGGGAAATTTCGAAATTTATGGCGCGAACAGAACATTGATTACGACCAGAATTTCGGATTTTTTTGAATATATTTTTAACAAAACCATTTGGTTTACCAAAGAAGGTAAAATAACTCAAATTGAAATATTAACGATATTCATTGCGAAAATCCTTATTTTAATTTGTTTCGTTTGGGTCATTTCAAAATTGGCAAAAATAAGGTTCGCGGAAAGAAAGCAGATTATATTCCTGGCATGGTTGACCGTAGTTCCCGCCGCATTATTTCTTTTTACGCAATATTCAGTGCCTTACACGGATACTTATGTCCAGCATTTGATATTCATCACAGTCCCGATCGCCATAGTTTTAGCTTGGGCCATTAGTTTTTTGGAAGCAAGAAAATATTGGGCCATGCTTTTGATTTTTATTTTTTCATTCATTCCATCGATTTCTTCGGTTTTGGCAAACGGAGCCTTGAATGACCCGGATTACCAGCTGCAGAGCGAGGGGCAATTCATTTCTCAAAATTATCAGCCCGGCGACTTGGTTGTCGTTTTGTTTTCTTACACCAGGGTTGATTTAAATTATTATCTTTCACCAAATATATCCGCTGTGTCTCTTTTGCCAATCGACTATTATGGCGGAGATTTTTGGAATAGTCGCGAAACTTTGGGGTTTGCCGAGAACGAATACCAGACAAGGATTGTGCCCGTAACGGAAGCTCAGATCAGAGAAAAATTGAATATAATGGACGAATTATATAAACCCAGGCGCGTCTGGCTTGTAGGGGTCAGTGCCAACAACTATCCGGTCCACCATTGGTTTATGGATAGGAATTGGCGCCACGTTTATCAATCGATTTCTGATGTATACCTAGTCGATCTCTATTCGAAATAATTTTCTAAATTATTGGAAAAATTATGGCGACTTTGAATCTTGGTTGTCTTAATCGATCTTTATGTTAATCCTCGATAATTTACAAACTACCGCAGTCAGCGACAAAAAAGCCAAAGTGGCTGTTGTTATGCCCGCATACAACGCCGCCAAGACTTTGGTCAAATGTTTCGAAGATCTGCCTAAGCAATATGTGGATTGTGTAATTTTGGTCGATGACGCTAGCAGCGACAATACCTTTGAAATTGCCAGGACTTTGCCGATCCATTCTTTTCGGCACCAGAAAAACACCGGCTACGGCGGCAACCAAAAAACATGTTATCGATTGGCTTGCGAGCAGGAGGCGGATATTGTTGTAATGGTCCATCCAGACCATCAGTATGACCCTAAATTTATCCCAGAAATGATCCGTGGGATAACCGAGGAAGGCTTTGATGCGGTTTTCGGCTCCCGGATGATAAACAAGGGCCATGCCTTGGAAGGGGGGATGCCTAAATGGAAATTTGTAGCAAATATCGCTTTGACAAAGATAGGCAATTTTTTCCTGGGAACAAATTTAAGCGAGTTTCATTCAGGCTTCCGGGCTTACCGCACCGACGTGTTCCGAAAAATCGATATTACAAAAAACTCCGATAATTTCGTTTTTGACACCCAGATTATAATCCAGCTGGCCAACAAAAAATTGAAAATCAAAGAGGTGCCGATCACAACCAGATACTTCAAGGAAGCTTCGCAGATCGGTTTGGCGCCGTCAATCCGGTATGGTCTGGGGATTCTGTATAACATTTTCTTGTACAAAACAGGTTTAAAGGAATTCTAAAATGCTTCAGGCAATATTTTTCATATTCGGCTTGATTATCGGCAGCTTTCTTAATGCTGTCATTTATAGGCTCTATGCCGGGAAATCCATTGCCGATGGGCGGTCGCAGTGTCCGCACTGCGGACATGATTTGACGGTATTTGATTTAGTTCCGGTATTTAGTTTCTTATGGCTTCGGGGCCGATGCCGGTATTGCCATAAACCTATTTCTTGGCAGTATCCTGTTGTTGAATTAATTACCGCGGTTAGTTTTGCTTTATTATCGAACAATTACGGATTACGAATTACGGATTATGAATTTTGGTTTAGTTTAATTTTTAATGCATTTTTTATTATCATTGCCGTTTTTGACCTGAAACATTATTTGATCCTGGATAAAATTGTTTTCCCTGCGGCCGGGGTAGCGCTATTCCAACTCATTTATGAAACGATCAGTCAGCGGGTTAATCCGTTTACTTTGTCTTCGCCTTTAATCCAAGGTTTACTAGGTGTTATTATCATTGCCGGTTTTTTCGGACTCCAGTACTTGGTTTCAAAAGGCAGGTGGATCGGACTAGGGGATGTAAAGCTTGGAATATTCTTAGGCCTTGTGTTTGGAGTCGGCAAAAGCCTCATGCTTTTAATGTTGGCTTATTTTTCCGGAGCCATGGTTGGGGTTTTGCTCATACTGCTAGGGAAGCGCCAACTTTCCGGGAAAATGCCTTTCGGTACTTTTTTGGCATTTTCTGGTATAATGATGGTGTTATACGGACAATCCCTAATACATTGGTATTTGGGACTTTTGGGTTTTTAGACACAAAACCACATGTCAAAACAAACAAGCAGATCGGCGGGGTTCACCCTAATCGAACTATTGATCGCAATTATGGTCATGTCCTTATTATCGACCATTGTTTTGCTTAATTATCGCAGCGCCGACCGCACTCGGCGGGTCCAATTAGCCGCTGATATGGTGGTTTCTGCCTTAACCGACGCCCAAAATCTGGCTTTATCCGGAAAAGGCGGGTCAGGCTGTATCAATGGCAATAATACAACCATAAACCCTTACGTAGTCACTATCAATTATGGCCTTCAGGATATTTCTTTGCATTGCGGCACAACAGTCTTCCGGACTTATACTTTGCCTGCAGGCACCCAAATCCAATCTTCTGGATTATCCATAGACGGCACTACTACCAACCAAATTTATTTTTATTATTATCCGCCTTTTGCCAACATTAAAGCTTGCGCCACCTCCTGCTCCGACACAACTGGAGCAATTTTCACTTCAGCAGCCCTGACCCTAGAAAGTAATCAAGGAGCCGCCACCAGCAGAACGGTGACCGTGGACGGGCTGACCGGCAGGATTAAATAGAATGACAATCATTAGATCCAAAAATCAATCGGGACAAACTTTGATAGAAACTTTAGTGGCTATCTTTGTGCTGACCACGGCTTTGGTTTCCGGTCTGGCATTGGCTATAAAAAGTTTGTCGAGCTCGGGCTTAAGCCAAAACCAAATCATCGCGTCCAACCTGGCCCGAGAAGGGATAGAAGTAGTCAGGATGATGCGCGATACCAATTGGTTGGAAACTGATGCTAAAGGAAGCAATAACGACGTGTTGCAGATTTGTGATAATAGTAACTATTATTGTTTTCCCAATTGGCTGAAAGGGGCTGGAGGCTCTCCTTATCATAATTACGACATCAGCCAAAGCAATCCGAGCAGATGGATATTGTTATTCAATCAGGGGACGTCAAACTGGTTCACACTATCAACTGGTGGAAGCTTTAATCTGTACCTGCAAAATGATGGCACTTATACCCCAACCGTGAATGGAAACTCCATGTTCGCCCGAAGAATAGTAGTTAATTATAACACCTCATCACCTTACACAAACAGTAATCCTGAAATAGTGGTTCAATCCACAGTCGGTTGGCGAGGGAGGGGCTGCAATTGGTCTGGTGATGACCCAACTGCTAGCGGCGTTCCTGGTAAGTGTAAAGTCACAGTGGAAGAGCATATGACTAACTGGAAAGATTATAGATAAAGTGAGTAGTGGGTAGTTTGTAGTGAGTAGCATTTATAAATTACCCATCCCCAAAACTTATTATGAAAAACCCACCAACTACCAACTATAAACTACAAACTTCGCTAGGATTTACCCTTATTGAAATCGTAGTCGCGACCGCGCTTTTTGCCTTGGTCATCAGTTCCATTTTGGGAATTTATCTTTCTGTGCTTCGCCTAAATACCAGGACACGAGCCGAAAGGGCAGTGGCGGATAATGCTAGGTTTATTACTGATTTTTTTTCCAAGGAAGTCCGCAACGGGCATATAGATTACACCGCATACAATTCCAGCTGCGGGCAGGGATGTATCCCCAGTGGCGGCTTGGATTTGTACCTGGTTAACCAAAATAACGAGTCTGAACACATTTATGTCTGGGACGATACCACGGGCCAGCAGATTGCCAGTTACAGCGGCGTTTCCGTTTGCTCTACAGATTCATGTTCTCTCAAAATTACAAAAACCGTGGGTCTGACTAATTTAGGCCCAAGTTCTATGAATTCCCAATCCGTCCGAGTCACGAACGTGCAATTCCTGATTTATCCTCCACATGACCCATATCGGTCGACGGGAGTGGCGGCGACTGAAAATGTCCAACCCCATATTACTTTGGTTTTAGAACTGACCGCGACCCAGAATTCCAGAGACCAGGTCAAGCTCGACACCCAAAGTACTTATTCGGAATTGTATTATCCTTCCCGGCAGTAAATTATTGACTCAAATGAGACACATGAATAAATTTATGCATAAATCAAATGCGGAACAGCAAAGAGGCGTGACTTTGATCATTTCGATTTTGCTGATCTCGGGTCTGACTTTGATTGCCGTGACTTTGGCGGTATTAAGTATCAACGAGCTGCGGGCGTCGCGGGCGTATTTGTTTTCCGAACCGGCGATAGGGGCAGCACAAAGCGGAGCCGAAGACGCTTTGTGGGGAATTAAGCGCAACTCCACAGTGCCGAATTGTCCATCCGACCAAAGTTCGTTTGATGCGACCAACTCGAATTCAATCAGTTTAAATCAGGCCAAAGATCTTTATTGCCGCAACACGCAAATCCCGGCAGTGTTTAATCTTTCACCAAACAATCCTTACACTTTTTATTTATTTGACGCTAAAGCACCGAACAGTGATTTTGATCTAACCCAGATGGTTGCTAATTACGGTGCGAACTATTCGACGTTGTATGTAAATTGGGTATCCGGCACACAAACTGTAAACATTACAGTAACTAGGCTGGATGGCACTCCTGTCGGAACTCCGGTTTCACCTGTGTTGTTGTCGCCTGGAGGTTC
>CAZOKE010000024.1:5606-9465 GCA_964580495.1 uncultured Candidatus Saccharibacteria bacterium | reverse complement strand
TCAAGAACCTCGCTTGTCACTACGACATCAAAATAATTATCCTCATAAGGCAACTTATCAATAGAAGCATTTCTGAAATCAACTTCGATATCATCGTTATTGAAGAGTGTTTTGGTAAGTTCGACATTATCATGAGAAAAATCCGCTCCATATAATTTAAAACTTGATTCTCGAAAGGCTAATTCGTTGAAAAGAGTACCATCACCAAAACCAATATCCAAAATTTTGCTGTTCTTTTTGGATTCTTTTTTTATTTTATTTGCTAAAAATTTAAAACGTGCGTGAGAAATCGAAAATACACGACGGTTAGAAGTTTGGTGAAAATCCCATAATTTGATATCTTCGTTAGACATTTTTTTTATAAATAATAAAAATATAAGGACTAAAGATTCGTGTTTCTTGGGAAATATCTAAAATTTTAAATACTCGATCCAATAAAGTCTGAATAAACCTTATTATCTTAATAATGTTTGGCTTTGACGAAGGAAGGTATAATACATGCAAACTAAATACACCAACGTAAGTACAAGCAATTACTTTGGCTTCTTGGGTGCTAAAAAATTCATACAAGTCATCCTTTGAGACGTCTTTATATGTTCTCAAACTTTTGGTATCGAACAGTTTCTGAATTTTACCATAAAATGATTTTTTAATGTTTGGTACACCTATTACGCAGTATCCACCGGGTTTAGTAATATCTAAATGTTTTTTTACTATTTCAAAAGGTGGATCAAAATGTTCGATCAATCCTGCAGAGAATACTATGTCATATTTTATTGGGAACTGAAATGAAAAAATATCACCTTTATAAAAATTGGCGGGAAAATTGAGCAACTCTATATTCTTTCTACCTAGGAAAAATCCTTCATCAGAATATTCTATTCCCGAAACATTATAGCCAAACTCTGAATAAAAATAATGCATCCAACTTGCTGGAGCGGCACCCAATTCGATAAAATTCAAGGCTTTTTTTTGCGGTAAATATCTCTTAAAAAATCGATGAAGAATATCCACATAATAAGGATGATAAACTGGTTTAAATATAATTGGAAGGGCTCTTTCTTCTTCCCAGACGCCATCCCAATAATATGGATCAGACATTTTATTGCTCATTCTTGTTTTGAAGCTTTAAACGTATTTGTTCGAATAAAACGAATCGCCCAGATCATAACTGTCAAAGTTGCCAAAATTGTTGCGAACACCGTACCATACAATTGAAATCTTGGAATTAATATATAATTGAATATAACATTTATTGAGGCAGAAGTTATTGCAAATAATACTCCTATACGAGCACCTTTAATCCCTATTGTAATTACAATATTTCCTATTATGACAAGAATCCCATAGAGGGCATTGCTAATTCCAATCATGAAGGCTAACTTTGGATCGAAAACAAAACCTTTACCATAAAATCCAAATACTAGCCATATTAAAATAAAGAGTCCGAATACTAAAGGAAAAAATAAAATTTTTACCTTATTAAGTACGCCTGATAATAAATCTTTTGGATTGGAACTTCCTGATGCCATAGGGAGAAAGACCTGTGAAAATGCACTAACAATTTTACCAATAAAAATACTAAAAGCAACCATATAAGCAGAATATAGACCGACACTAGAAGGTCCCAGGAAGTGATTAAGCATTATATTATCAATAGACCCTAAACTAAAAAAACCGGCCACCACGGATAACATACTATATGAACCAAAATGTAACAATTGCTTTGATTCTCCCTTACTGAAGTGCCATAGAATTGATCCAAATAAAACCATTCCAGAAACAACCATAAACGCCAGCCGAATAACATTGCCCAGATAAAGACTCTTATAAGAATGATTGTGGAGTACAAAAATATAAATTAATACTGTGGCCACGAAACCAAGTGCAGAAACAACCCAAAGAATCGATAGACGTTTGAATTGCTTCATGCCCTGGAAGAACGACTGGACTAAATAGAAAAATGCTAAGATAATAGCATAGATGAACGTTGCCCCGGCTAAAGACGAATCAGGAATAACACGCCATTGCTTTTGGATAAGCCAAAATATCGGGAAACAGACCAATGACAAGATCATCGTTATTTGGAAAGCGCTTCCTATAAACCTCTGCTTTTGACCTTCGTCTTTGCTGGCGCCTAGATACCTCGGCACAGCTGCGGTAAAACCAAAAAGCGGGATAATCACCATAAATTCCGCCCAACTGCCTATCAGGTTCCATTTTCCAAATTCCGAAGGACCCATGTAACGAGCTCCTAAGATATTGATGCCAAAAGTGAGAATTGTGGCAATCCCAGTCGAGCCGGCAGCCAAAACGAAATTACGAAACAATTCCGAGCTGAACTCGGACGGGTCATAACCGAAAACTAAGTTGTATAATTTCCGAAACCAGTGGATTAGCAATTCCATAACAATAAGCATATTTTAGCTTAAATTTAGCAATATGAAAATCCTTTACATTGTGACTCAAGCCGACCTCGGCGGAGCCCAAAAATCAGTACTATTGCTGGCAAAACACTTTAATGGGCTTATTGCAGCCGGTGAAGCAAAAAACGAGCTTTTCGAGGAGGCAAATAAGCATGGCATCGCATCATGCCGTCTGAAGTATCTGACGCGCGGAGTAAGCCCGATTTTTGATCTCTTATCGATTTTCGAGATATACAGACTTGTTAAAAAAATCAAACCAGATATAGTCCACCTTAACTCTAGCAAAGCCGGATTTGTCGGCAGTATAGCTGCCAAACTAGCAGGGGCAAAAGTCATATTTACGGCCAGGGGTTTTGTGTTTAATGAACCCCACTCCCCTTTTGTAAAATATATTCTTATTGGATTAGAAAAATTTGCTTCGCTTTTCCGCGACCAGATCATCACTGTCTCTGAGTTTGACCGGCAATCAGCATTGAAGCATCATCTTATCAATCCAGAAAAAATTTCAACAATCCATAATGCTATCCCCCAAATTGAATTTCTAACAAAAGCCGAAGCACAAAACGCTTTGAGCCTGCAAAAAGACAAGTTCGCAATTGGGACCATAGCAAATTTTTACAAAACTAAAGGTTTGGATGTCTTCGTCCAAGCTGTTGCCAAACTAGGTTCGGAAGTAAAAAACAAAATCCAAGTTACAATCATCGGAGAAGGACCGGAAGATTCGGAATTAAAATCGCTGATTCAAAAATATAACCTCGAAAATATTTTCAATTTAGCGGGTCAAAAACAAAACGCCTCACAATATCTGAAAACGTTTGATTTATTCGTACTCCCCTCTCGTAAAGAAGGTTTCCCCTTAGTTCTGCTGGAAGCCATGCAGGCGGAGTTGCCAATAATTGCTTCAGATGTTGGTGGAAACAAAGAAGCCTTGGAAGATGCCGGCACTATGGTTGAGACAGAAAATCCTAAAGATTTAGCCAGAGCTATATCGCTTCTGGTCACAGATTCTGCAATACGAGAATCGCGAGCCGCAAGAACCTCGGAACAAACCAAAAAATTCACCTTAGAAAACCTGTACAGCCAAATGGAAATGGTTTACAAAAAACTGTAATCTCATCTCTTTATCTTTTTCTTGGGTTGAAGTTTCGTAACCGTTGAGGATGCGGTTTGTGGGTACAGTTCGGCTTGGAGGCGGGCTACATTCCCTTTATAATTTGAGTTATTTGGATCACTGGCCAAAGCCAGTTTCCAATTATCCAGAGCCCCTTGCAAATCGCCAATACTTTCCAAAAATTGCGCAAAGTTTGAAATTATAAATGAATTGTTTTTTGTTTGGTTGATAGCCAAAACATAGAGCTCTCGAAGCTGGTCATTGCCTGTGTGCAACGTATTCTGCTGGAAAGAGATGTATTGGATCCACATATCCAATCCAT
>CAZOKE010000024.1:0-5596 GCA_964580495.1 uncultured Candidatus Saccharibacteria bacterium | reverse complement strand
GAGCCTTTTCCATGGTTTGTTTGGCGCCGTCTATGTTCTGCCTTTCCACCAAAGTTTGCGCCAGCCCCAGATAAGCCGTGTAATCATTCGGCTTAATCTTTATTGCCTTTTTGTAGGCATCTTCGGATTTAGAAAGATTGCCCAATGTTTCTTGGGTTACACCAAGCTGTTTATATAGGTCAAATTTCACATCATTCGATGTGGCTTTTTTAATTTCCGAATTCAATTGCGTAATTTTTGCATTAAGCGCTTGTTTGACCGCAGGATTCAAACTGACAGGTTTTTGACTTAAATATTTATGCGAACTGCTGTACCAGCTGTAAATACCAAATACAATCACTAAAAGAAAGCAGCCTAATATAGCAATTTTGATTTTTTTATCCATATAGATGTCAATAATGTACCGGAATATCTTAGCAAATAAAAAAAGCACTTCCAAGCAATCTTAAACCTTTATTGATTTAAGAAAGAAAAATCCGAAGCGCGATAAAATTGTGGGTATTTTGCTTTGAACGTGTTTACAAGCTGAACCGCATTGCTTATATCATTGGCCTTGAAATAAACGTAAGCCAGCTGTTTTACTAAGTAGGCATTGTACGGGGAAACCTGCAGTCCTTCGTTATAAATAGCTTCCGCTACCGGATAATTGAAATAAGTCACATAGAAAGTCGCAAGTTTGTCCAGTTGGGCAATGGCAGTATTATCCAGATTTTGGCTGATGATTTTTTTTATCTCATCCAAAACCAAGCGCGGTTTGCCGGTCAAAGAATAAATAAACACCTGTTGCCAGGCCACATTCTCATCAGCGGGAGCCAGCTGCATCAGACGATTCTCAATTTGCTGGGCCTGAACGCCATTGTTAGCATAGGCGTAAGCTGTGGCCAGGACGAGGTCAGCTTCGATGCGGTTTGGGGCAATCGCGTCGGCTTGGTTGCAGACCGTAAACAGCCTCGGATCCAATGATCCGCTAAGCTGCGACTTAACCAAATATAGGCTGGCCAGAGATAAGTAATTATCCAAATACCGCGGTTTGCGCGCCACCACTTCTTCGTTTTCCGCAATGGCCGCATCAGTCCAGGTCCGCGCCTGCTCCAGGGTGACTTTGGTCTCGATTTGCTGGGGCAAGCTGATGGCAAAATTGCTGTGCTCGGTCGCCGTCCGGGATCTATCGGTATAAAACGGCAATTTGCCCAAGCTCTCATAATAACTTTCGCTCATTGCCGGATCAACCTGGCTGCTTTTTAAGGCACTGGTGAGATAAAGGTCGGCCTTGGCCAGATTGAGATTGATTCCAAACAACGCAAAAAGCGGGATGGCTGCGGCAACAAAACTTAATTTTGCGGCCCAATCTTTGCCAACCACTCGGTTCTCCCCGGTTTCAAATCCCAGCACTGCCAGCGGGTAAAGAAACACAAAGGTCAGCAACCCCGCAATCACATCAAAAGCGAAAAAGTTTTGACCCAGGTAAGCGGTAACGCCGCCAAACAAAACCGCGGTTTGCCATTTCGTGAGTTTACCCGCTTGGAACAATTTCCAAATCCCCCAAACCACAAACCACAGGGCAGCCAAAAATGCCAGTAGTCCCAAAACTCCCGTCGTGGTCAAAATTTCCAGGTAATAATTATGCGGTTTGTCAAAACTCGCATCAGTGCTATAACTGTATATTTTGGGATTGTTGTATTTTTGGGAAATGTAAGAATAATTCTCCGGCCCGACCCCCAAAATCGGTTTTTCCCTGAATCCTCGCAATGCTATTCCCCATTCTACCATTCGGGATTTGGCATCAGGTCCTTCGAATTTGCTTTTCAAGGAAGGCACTTTGGTGATTACGAGCAAACCGGTTAGCCCAAGGATTACCAAAATTGAAACCACGGCCCCGGTTCTTTTCCAATCCTGCCGATCGAAAAAATAAACCATCGTGCCTACAGCCAGCCCGATAGCCAGGCCGACAAAGGTTCCTGCTGATTTGGTCGCCAGAATTGCCAGGAAAATCAGCAATCCAAATCCCAAATACCAATACTGTTTGGGTTTGGATTTTTGGGCGAAATACAAACAAAGACACAACGGAATCACCAAGTATGCTCCAAAGAATATGGGGTTATCAAACAGTCCGGTTGAGCGATCGGTAAAGTTAATGTTGAGTCTACCCACGCCAAAATATTGCAAAATTCCCCAAAGCGACGTAAATACTGCCATCCCGACGAGCAGCTTGGCAAAAAACTCAAATTGTTCTGGAACAATTTTGAATAACAAAACGAGATAAGCCAGCCAAAGGAACATGTGAAGCGATAAATACAATCCCGACATTCTCTCCAGACTCCCCCAGAAGCTATGAAGAAAATCCACACCGGCTAAGCCCGAAATAAAACTTACCGCCAGGAAAACTGCTGAAGCATAAATGAGCGGATTTTTGAGGTGCCTGAAACTGAAATACTTCAAGCACAAGTATAAGTAGAACGGGAGGATTAGTTCTACCAAAAACTCAAAACACAAGGTCTTGGGCACCACGGAGGACGAAAAAGACCTGGTGAACACCAGCGGGATCAAAAAACTCGCGGCCACAAACCAATAAAATATTTTGAAAACCTTAGTATTTTTTGGGTTCATAATGCCAATTATAACACTGATTCGGATCAAACAAAAACCGCCCCCTGGAAAAGGAAGCGGTTTTGTTTACCTGTTTAAACTACAAGCCCACAGACTAATTGTTATTAGTTGTGTACAGACCAACTCTGGGTTGGGTAGCTGTCGAAGTAAGTGGTATTGTTGGTCGTCTGTGCTGAACCATTGCCCACAACATCAGTCCACGAGAACGTGTTTGCCGAGTTGAGGGAGGTAGCAACGCTAGACGTACCAGCATTACCAAGGGTACCAGCCAGTGTGCCGTACAACGAGAACGTTGTGGCGGCATTGATAATGTACGATGAGGGCAGCGTACATGTCACCGTAGTGGTACCGGAGCACGAAGCGCCTGAAACGGCTGTGGTGCCGATATCAAGCACTGGATTCGAGAAGACCGGCGAAGTGATGCCAGAGGCGGTCAGCGTGAACTGGATTGAGTTCAGCTGGATCGCGCCCTTGGCATCCGGAGTGACGGTCACATCCATCCAGTGGTTCTGGGCAGTCACCAGACCACCGTTGTTGGTGTTGGTTACAGACAAGTATGGTCTGGAACCAACCAACATCATGGTGTTGGCATTGACCGGACCAGTGGAGGTCGAGGTCGTTGTCGTGCCAGAAGTGTACTTCATGAAGGTCAAGGCCAGTTGCGCCGTGCCGCCGGAAGCAATACCGTTGTTGCCTACTGGCGCGTAGGTCGGCTGGGCATTGACAAAGGTCGAGCCTGCCACAATAGCAACTGGGACACTCAAACCAGTGACATCAGCCATACCTTTGGTGGTGACAGTCGCACCGCTGCTGGCTGCAGCTGCAGTGGTGCCGTTGATGCCACGGGTGACGGTCAGAGTGGTGCCTGAGACAGCTGTAACCAGCATATCTTCAGAACCAACCGTGATTTCTGAACCGACAGAGATGCCGGAAGCAGAATTTACAACAACTGAAGTCGCAGCGGTTGTAATCGCACCATTCAAGGTGGTTGTGGACGGAGTAACGACTGGGACGTTCACACTGCCCACGGTCACGGACGAGACTGAACCCGAAGTGCCGTTAACTACAAACTTCAACTCTTGGAGAGTGACGCCGCTGTTGGCAGCTACGAAGTTAAAGTTATTGGCCGAGCCACCAGCTGGGGTGGAGCTTGGTGCAGAACCGCCGTAAGCCGGGATGTACCTCGAGACTGTTGAGTTCGCAGCAGTGAAGGTCGGAGTCGAACTGATCGTACCAGCGTTCAGAGTAACCACCTGGCCGTTGGTAGCGCTGCCTGGGGTGACACTGGTGCCGCTAGTGGAACCACGCGCCGTCGGTAGTAAGGTGACCATGAACTGGTCGCCGGAACCGTTGCTGCCCAAGTCTGCCAAGACATCAACAGTTGCCGTGGAGTTCAGGGCAATTGTGAAGTTCTGGGAGAAGTTAAGGCTCTGCGCGGAAGGCTGCGGAACTGACGGTGTGCCGCCGTTGACCACAACCTTGATGTTGGACATGTTGGTGTAAGCAGGCTGTGTGCCGGAAGTTTCAGTGGAGGTCAGGGCAGTGCCTGCGGAGTTGACCAAAGCCACAGCCAGGTTAGTCACCTGGATGGGTTCATTGGCGCCGGCTTGCAGCACAAACGAACCAATCTTTTGAGCGGTGATATTCGGGCTCAAGGTTTGGTTGGTGTAGGCCGCGTTCTTGGCGACTGTGAAGCCGCCAGAGCCGACAGTCAACTGTTGCGCCGAGACCGAGCTGGACGGCACAGAAATGGTGTTCTGCGAGGTCCGGCCAGTGGAGTTGTTGACGTTGCTACCGCTGGCATTCAAGTTCACCTGGAGGGTGCCAGTGGCCAAGGCGTTGTTGTTGCCGTCAATCGTGTCCGCATGGACTTCCAGCTTAGTAGTGGTACCGGCTGGGACAATCAACGACGAACCGAGGCTGAAGGTGGCAGTGGTGCCTGTAGTAGTGATCTGCTGGTTGGAACCAACCTGCATGCCGTTGGCATACAAGGCCACGTTGTTCAAACCATTGGTGCCGATGTCGCTACCCGAGAAGGTAACGACCAAAGTGCTGATCTGCACATCTTCACCATAGGCTGTGAGCGTGAATTTGCCCAACGGGACGTTGGTTGCGCCGCCGGCAATGTTGGTCACGCTGGAGAAGCTCGGGTCAACCTGGACCGAAACAGTGCCGGTCTGGATTGAGAGCTGGCCAGCAGCCAAGGCCGTAAAGGCTGCACCACCAACGGTGGAGAGAACGTTGACGTTGTAGCTGGGATCCATGAAGACCACGTCTTCAGCGTTTTGGAGGCTGACCGTAACATTGCGTCCAGAACCCTTGACCACATCAGCGTGGACCTCAAAGGTGTGGGTTCCAGTCGCCATGGAGTAAGGCGTGGACAAGCTAAACACAACGTAGTTGGAGCCATTGATCATCTGCAAAGAATTGGCAGTGGCAATCGAAGTGCCATCCACATACAGATTCCAGTTTTGCAGAGCGTCGACCGGAGCCGAGCCAATGACTTTGAATTGCGCGCCTTTCACCATAACGTTGCGGTTGGTGATAGTCAGCTGGTCTGACCAAACAGTGTAGTTGAGAGAACCGGCGTTGACGTTGGTCGCGCTGTTCGGAGCATTAAGCGAGCTCGCGAAGTTGGACCCGGCTAAGTTGGTCACGCTGGCTATGGACATGATGTTGCCGGTCGGATTGTTTTCCGAAATATTAGCTGAACCGGCCATGCCCGAAACCAGTTGGATGGCCACGGTTTGGCCCGCAGCGTTGGAAGCAATGTCAGCGCGGACCGAGATCGAAGCCGGGGAATTAAACAAACCAGAGGAATTGTTGAACACAACCTGGCCAGCTGAATTCACTGCAGCACCATCTGTGATTCTGGTGGAACCATTGTACAGATAGATATTGCTAAGTGTGGTGTTGGCCGAAACTCCCATTCTTTGGAAGGTCAGTTGGGTTACAGAGCCGCTTCCACTGAAAGTGAAGTGAGCCAAAT
>CAZOKE010000023.1:0-9785 GCA_964580495.1 uncultured Candidatus Saccharibacteria bacterium | reverse complement strand
ACGGCTCTGTTAGCTTGGGCCCGATTAAAATCACTGGCAACCTGACGGTAAATGGTACCCTGACCTTGACGGGGACGCTGTGGGTGACCGGGAATATTACTTTGACTAATGGCTCAATCGTCCAACTGGCGTCAAATTTTGGCGCCCTGAGCGGAGTCATTGTTGCCGGGACATTTGGGGATACCGTGAATGGATATATCAATATGAATAATGGCGTGCAGATCAATGGTTCGGGGACGGCCGGAAGTTATTTGATGCTGCTTTCTGAGCGCAACACTACCGCCGGGACCAGTGTCGCAATCACCGCATCCAATAATTCAACTTCGGCAATTGTTTATGCCAATAATGGCAAAATAGAAGTCAACAACAACGCGCAGATGAAGGAAATTACCGGCTGGAAAATTCATCTTAATAATAGCTCGACAGTGACTTATGATAGCGGTTTGGCATCGGCTTCGTTTTCATCGGGACCGGGAGGTGGCTGGCAGTTAGCGGGCCAAACCTGGCAGTTGCTGCAATAAGCTTCATTTTATGGTATAATTTATTTGAAATCTGATTTACCCCTCACCCCCACTCCTCTCCCCAAAGGGGAGAGGAGTGTTCTAAATTGAAATAAACAAGCGAAATAAAAATGTTCAGTTTCTTCGGAAACGAAAAAATCAAAGCATTTGGTTTGGATATATCGGATATATCGATCAAAGTTATGGAACTCGGCCACAAAGACCGGGTGCTTTTTCCAACGGCTTTCGCAGAAGTTCCTTTGGCCGCTAATGTAATTTCCAACCATATGATTATGAGCCAGGAGAAGCTTACGGAAAATATCAGAAAAACCATTACGGCCGCGAAAAATCTCGATACCAAGTTTGTGGTAGCCTCCGTGCCTGAATCCAAATCTTTTGTCCGCGTATTGAGCATCCCGAAAATGCCGGAATCCGAGATTGCCTCGGCGTTGCCGTTTGAACTAGAGCAGAACATCCCAGTGCCGGTGGATTTGGTTTATTTGGACTGGCAGCTTCTTTTGGAGGACGGGGACAAATTAGATGTGCTGGTGACAGCGACACCGAAAGATTATATTGATGTTTTGGTGGCGAGCCTCAAAGCCGCCAACCTAAAGCCAGTGGCTTTGGAGCTGGAATCTCAGGCAATTGCCAGGGCTTTGGTTTCGCAGGAGGACAAAAAAAGCGCCGTACTGATAGTCGACATTTCCAGCATCCAGACCAGTTTTTTGGTAGTGGAGCTGGGCAATGTCCAATACACTTCCAGCATTCCCATAGCCGGCAACGCTTTTACAGAAAGTATTGCCAGGAATTTGTCAGTACCCATGAATGAAGCGGAAAAAGCCAAGCGCGAGCAGGGACTTATAGGCGATTTGAAAAAAGGCAACATTCGCCAGGCGATCCTGCCGCTGTTGGACAGCATTATCGATGAAATCAAAAACGTCGCCAAATTTCAAGCCGAACATTCCATGACCCATATGCAAATTTCCAAAATCGTTCTTTGCGGCGGCTCTTCCAAACTGCCCGGCATATCGGATTACATTTCGGCTCGCTTGAATCTGGGCACTGCCAGATCTTTGGGCCAGGTAAGCTTGGGCAACCCCTGGGTCAATGTCCTCGACACTTCCAAACGGAATTTCCCGATTAATCCGCAAGAATCATTAGGCTATGCCACGGCCGTAGGCTTGGCCATGAAAGGAATCAGCGGCATATGACAAAAATGATAAATTTGCTGCCTGAATCCGAGGTAAAGGAACTTAAGCTTGAATTGGCCAGCAAGCAATTTTTGAAATTCTTTTCCATGATATTTATAACGCTCCTGCTGTTTATATTGGCGTCGGTTGTAGGCAAAATCTGGGTCAGCGCGGAAATGTCAGGCGATGATTCCGTCATCAGCAGCCTCCAAAGCCAGCTCAATTCTTCCGACAACCAAGCTTTGCAAAAAGAGATTGTCCAGCTCAACGGGCAGATAAAAAATGTCAAAAGTTTCCAGCAACAGCACTATGCCTGGTCGAAGGTCTTAACCGAAATCGGAAATCTTTCGCCATCGGATTTCCAGCTACAGCTGCTGACGGCGGATAAGAGTAATGGCCAGATCGTCATAAACGGCACGGCGGGAAAACGCGACAGCGTGTTGCAGTTTTGGAGCAATGTCAAAAAATCGAGCTATTTCCAAAACATAAATTTCCCTCTGACTAATTTGGAACAGCCTACCAACACCCCTTTTACCTTCACTTTTTTCATCAATCCGGCTCAGATAAAAAACCAGCCATGATCAATGCTTTTACCAAAAACATAACCGCCATTATACTCGGAATCTTATTTAACGTTGCGCTGCTTTACTTCGGCGTGAAACCCATGGTTTCGGGCTTAAGCCGCATGAATGGCGAGCTCACAGAAAAAAGGAACGAAGTCGCCAGTTTGCAGCAGCAGATTATGGCGTACCAGACGGCCAAAATCGATTTGGCCCGAGCGACCGACAAGCAAAAGCTTGATTCGGTTATTCTCAGCAAGGAAGAATTAGTCGGCGCCATTGCAGATATTGAGTCGGCCGCGGCCCGCACCGGCACCGATGAAAATATGACAATCATCGACCCGTTCATAGTTAAACCAGACAGTGCGGCGCCAAAGCCAAAACCTACGGTGCGGGGATTGGCCGGGGTCGTTGAAATCCCTTATACCTTAAGCTTAAAAAACGATTATCTGGGAACTATCAATTTTTTGAGTTATTTGGAGCACCTACCTAATTTATCCGAAGTCAATAATTTCCAGCTTTCAGCGGAACTGGTCGCAAACGGGGGGAAGCCCGTACCCACCGGACAAGTTTTAAGCAATATTCGCGGCGTATTATTTGTAAATTCAAATGCAACTCCCTAATGTCCAATTAAAATTGAAATCCCTCGGCCTGAATGCCATATTAAGCTTTGCCCTGCTTTTGGTTTTGGCTTATGAAATTTATTTTGCGTTTAATTATTTTTACAAAAATTTTCTGTCAGTGAAACCCACTGTGGATGAAACCAATATTGTCCGGCTCGATATCCAAAATTATAGGAATACGGTGAACTACCTCAAGGGTTTGGATTATTATATCCCGAACAACCAAATCCCAAGCAATACCAATCCCTTTAAATAATCGGAATAAAAAAACCACCCTCGGTATGGGTGGTTTTTAGTATCCTGCGAATTCTTCGAACTTGATGTTATCAGTGTCGACCTCTGCTTTATTCAGCATTTCGTTCAATGATCCTACCATGGTCGGCGGCCCAGCCAAATAATAGATGGCATTATTCATTTCCGGCAGATATTTGCCGATCATTTCTTTGGAGATATATCCGGTTTCGCCCTGCCATGATTCTTGGGAGCGGGACATATCGGTCATGGTCGGGATCAATTTAAAGTTGGGAAATTCGGTTTCCAAGGCCAGCAGTTCCTTGAGAAACGGGCTGTCTTCAGGCCGGTGATTGGAGAAGAATAAATAAAGTTTGTGGTCGAGCTTGCGGGCTTGCGCGTCTTTGATCATGCTGCGGAACGGGGTGATGCCAATGCCTCCTGCCAGAAAAACGGCGGGCTTTGCTGAGTCGTTGTGAAGGGTAAAGGATCCAAACGGCCCTTCGGCTTCAATAATGTCGCCCGGCTTGAGTTCCCGGAGGCTTTGTTTGAAAGCGGTCGGGCGCATGCGCGTGGCAAACATAAGGTAGTCCTCTTCCGGAGAAGAGGCAATCGAGAAAGTCCGGGAGTTTCCTTCGGCGTCGGACTGTTTAGGGTTAACCAGAGTCCAGTCTAAAGTCTGCCCGGCTTTGAATGTGAAGCCTTCCGGCTTTTCAAATCTAAAAGCAGACGTGCCTTCCGCGACTTCGATTTTTTCGATAAATTTTAGATTGTGTTTTGGCATGTGATATTTAGTAATTATTGAGTGAGGGGACAGACTGGGAATTCTGTCCCGGGGATCAGGCGGGTTTTTTCTGCTGTTGTTCGTTTGTCGGGATTTCGCTGCCGATGACGAAGGGTTCATCATGCTTGCCACAACCTTCGGGGCAAACCGCGTCGATCACGGGCTTGTTTTTGGATGAACGTCTCGTCTTTCGTTTCTGTTTGGGTTCCGATTCTTCTTCCGCCATTTCGCTCCTCCTTTCGTTTCGACAAAAACAATCATAGCTCGCGTTAAACCGCTTGTCAATTGGAAAAAACACGGCTCATGAGCCGTGATTAAAACAAAGTTTGGGAAGCGGGATTAGAGGAGTTTTTATTGACTTTTTGGTTGATAATTTTGTTTATATCGGATTGCCTTATCTTCCATTGGGCGCCGATTTTGAAAGCCGGGAGCTTGCCGGATTTGCACCAGCGCCAGATAGTTTGGTTGGAAACGCCGAAAAACTTGGATAATTCTTCTACATTCAGGATTTTGTCTTCTTTTCCGTTCATATGCCTTTGTTCCTGACCTGATTCTAGCAACTGCCAGGCTTGATTTCAAGCTTAATTTCTGGTATATTTAGTTCTGATTTAAGCTATAATTTTCGGGTCGCTAGCTCAATTGGCAGAGCAACGGACTCTTAATCCGCAGGTTCTCGGTTCGATTCCGAGGCGACCCACCAAAAAAATGAATCGGAATTTCCAAAGGACAACAGAAGATTTTATTTGCGAGCATTGCGACACGTTTAATGTCGGCAACGGCTACACAAACCATTGCTCAAGATGCCTATGGAGCAAGCACGTGGATATTTATCCGGGAGACAGGGCATCGGATTGCGATGGCCTCATGGAACCAGTTGATTTTGATTTGAAAAAAGGCATTCTGCACCGCTGCCAGGTTTGCAAATTCGAACGTTATAACAAAGTCCAAATGTTGGATGATTACGATTTGATCGTTCAGCTTTCTGCGGTGAAATAGACTAAAATGCGTCTGTAGCTCAACGGATAGAGCACTAGTCTTCGGAACTAGTAATGGGGGTTCGATTCCCTCCAGACGCACCAGAGAAAATGGGGCGGGGTCTGACACATTCCAGGTTCGACTCCTGGCGGGTGCACCAATATATAAGCTTTGAGAAAGAAATATAATATATAAGTGGAGACTTATATATTCTGGTTTTGAAAATGTGGCTCCAAAGGCCGTTTTTTTGCTAAATTTATTTATACTGATTACAATTCGGCTATGGCGGAAATAAAGAAAAATATTTATCTATTTTACGGCGAGGATGATTTTAGTTTGCGCCAGAAAATTCAGCTTTGGAAAACAGAATTTGCCAAAAAATATTCAGCCTCGAGCGTAGTTACAATTTCCGGAGAAGGCTTGGCTGAACCAGATCTAAGCCGGAAGTTGGAAGAAGTTTTGGCACCCTCTTTGTTTTCAAGCAAGAAACTGGTTATCGCCAGAAATGTATTGCCGGCCAAAGCTGCTCAAACCACTTTGATCCAAGCTTTGGAGAAACTAATCGAATCCATTCCTGCCGATTATTTTTTTGTCTTCTGGCAGGACAGTTTGGACCGCCGTTTGGGATTTATTAAAAACTTAGTCAAAGAAATCCATGTCCAAGAATTTAATTTGCCGCACGGGCGTGAATTGGATGCTTGGATCACCCGCCAGGCTGCCAAGTTGGGCGCAAGCATTGAACCAAATGCCGCGGATAAATTGGGCAGCTTAGTAGGGAGGGATTTGTTTGAAGAGAAAAAAATCGGCGGCCGAGTGGTGGAACGCCGGGAGATGTTTGATCTTTGGCAGGTTTATTCCGAATTGACCAAGCTTGCCGCCAACACAAAACAAATTACCGCGAAGGAGGTGGCAGAATTGGTGGTCCCGTTTGTGCCGGAAAACGTGTTTGCGCTCTCGGACGAACTTATCCGGCAAAACAAAAAAGGAGCGTTGGAGGTTCTGGAAACGCTTATGAACGACCAGAACCAGGACGAGAAATCTATTGCCATTAAGCTAATCGGGCTCATAGCCGAACAAGTCCGTTCTTTGCTAGTTGTCAATCTTTTGAAGCGGCAGAATATGGATCAAAATCAAATTGCGGAAAGTTTGGGCTGGAGCAGCGGCCGTGTGTTTGTCATGCTCAAGCACAGCACCGGGGTAAGCTTGGATAAATTAAAAAAGCTGCTCTCAGGACTTCTGGCGGCCGACAACGCTATCAAATCCCAGGACATCAACCCTAAATTGCTGATTGATCTAATCATCGCATCATAAAACCCCGGGTTTTAGCCCGGGGTTTACTATTGTTTGCCAGAAGACGAACCACCTTTTTTTCCAGCCCTGCGCGCTTTTTCTGGATCATTTGCAAAATTTCCTTGGTTGTTGTGTTTGCCTTGTGCCTTTCCGCCTTTTCTGCCGGCACGGGCATGCCCCTCCGGGTCTCCGAACCATGCCATAAATTTCGCCTTTCCTAAGCCCTTGGCTTAATTAATTTCTTAAGTTCATTGTTTAACATTAATACTAATAATTCCATTTACTTATTTCCTAAAATTTTATATCGTGTGTGCAATAGGTTTGTTACATCTCATACTCATTGTGGAGGGCAAACCAGTAGCAAAAGCGGGATCAAAGCCCTTGTTGACGCCTTTTTTGTTGTTTGCTACGATTTTGCAATAAAGCAATAGTAGGAAACAAAATTTTAATTAATTATTGAAACATTCGAAGAGGGACATTCCGAGGCTCTTATGCATATTGATAAAAAGAGGTTCGTTAGTTGGTTTGCACAAATTTCACTTTTGGGTATTTTGCTGTTTGCGGCTTTTGGCTTGTTGCCAATTGCGCCGGCCTTAGCCACTACGAATCCGGCATCGCCTCAATATTACGTCAATACCGCCTATCCTACGCTTCCGAGCGCGCATTCGATTTATAATGTCAAAACCAGCTGCAGCGGAGTTTCTAATTGTTTTACTGATGTCCAAAGTGCTGTCAATGCTGCCAATCCCGGAGATGAGGTTGTGTTGCAAGCTGGCGCGACGTTCATGGGCACCGTGACTCTTCCCAATAAACCTTGCGGATTTTCTGATCAAACCCAATGCTGGATCGTGATTCGTACCAGCAATTTATCGAGTTTGCCTGTACCAGGGGTGCGGGTTGGCCCAGCTGATGCTGTCAACATGGCCAAAATTGTTTCGCCTGGAGCCGGATCTTCAGCAATGCTTGCAGCTCCCAGTTCCGGCCATTATCGCATTGTCGGTATTGAATTTACAAAGAACAACCCTGCAGATACGGTTTATGAATTAGTCTCATTGGGCGCCAATGATACCACTCAAACTACATTAGCCAGCGTGCCGCACGATTTGATCCTCGATCGGGTCTATATCCATGGTGATTCTAGCTCTGCCCTCAAGCGGGGAGTTGGACTGAACAGTTCTTGGTCCGGCATAGTTGACTCATATATTTCCAATATCCATGTAGTGGGGCAGGACTCCCAGGCAATTGCCACGTTTAATACTCCAGGGCCACTTAGGATCGTGAATAATTATCTGGAAGCCGCCGCGGAGAACGTGATTTTTGGCGGCGCTGATCCTATGATTACCAATTTGAACCCGAGCGATATCGAATTCCGCGGCAACTATTTAAATAAACCCACCGCCTGGTTTGATCCAACTGGCGCTTATACCAACCAGCCGCATTGGGCCGTAAAAAATCTCTTTGAAACCAAGAACGCCCAAAGACTTATCGCGGATGGCAATATAATGGAGCACGTTTGGGCTGACGGCCAAACCGGGTTTGCCGTGCTGTTTACTCCACGCAACCAAGACGGAAAATGCAATTTGTGCGTGGTACAAGATATTACTTTTACAAACAACATAGTCCGCCATGCGGCCGCTGGTATGCAGATTTTAGGCTATGATGATACAAATCCGAGTTTGCTGACGCAGCGGATAAAAGTCGCAAACAACCTTTGGGATGACATAAATGGCCCGGCTTGGGGTGGGGGTCCCGGAGACTTCGCCCAGTTAAACTCCGGAACAACCACTACGTCCCAGACAGGCCCTTCGGATGTGCGGTTAGACCACAATACAGTTTTTGAATCTTGGAATGTCATGCAGACAGGCCCGTGCCTTAGCACTGTCTCTCCATGTGGCGCACCTGTAGCCAAGCCCAATGCCACATTTACAAACAATATATGGTCGCATGTCGGAGGGTATGGGATCCATGGCGATAATGACGCTGAAGGCAATTCGACCCTGCAGGACTTTTTCCCGGGGATCGTCTACAACAAAAATTTGATGATGGACCCGAGCAACAGCAGTTCCTCTCTGTACAGCAATTACCCCGTGGAATATTTTCCAACCAGCTGGAGTCAAGTTTTTGTGAATCAGCCCGGTGGAGATTACCACGTCCTTTCTAGCAGCATCTACCATAATGCGGCCACTGACGGGACAGACCTAGGCGCAAACATAGATACCATAAATAGCCTGACTCAATATGTCATTTCAGGTAATACTAATAATGGCAATCTGCCCACCGCCAGCTTAAGCGCAAATCCCACGAGCATTAGTTCCGGATCATCTTCGACCCTAACTTGGACCACGTCCAATGCCACTTCGGTTTCCATCAATCCCGGCATAGGCACGGTCAGCAGTTCCGGCAGTTTGTCTGTAACCCCGACAGCTACCACGACTTATGTCCTGACAGCAACCAATGCCAGCGGTTCAACAACCAGCAGTGCCACGGTTAGCGTAAATTCGACTCCTGCTCCCACCGCCAGCTTAAGCGCAAATCCCACGAGCATTAGTTCCGGATCATCTTCGACCCTAACTTGGACCACGTCCAATGCCACTTCGGTTTCCATCAATCCCGGCATAGGCACGGTCAGCAGTTCCGGCAGTTTGTCTGTAACCCCGACAGCTACCACGACTTATGTCCTGACAGCAACCAATGCCAGCGGTTCAACAACCAGCAGTGCCACGGTTAGCGTAAGTGCGCCTGCGCCCGATACCACCCCTCCTGTCGTTTCTTCGTATAGCATCTCGCCACTACAGAGTTCAGGCCCGATTACCGCCTCTTTTGCCGGGACAGACACAGGCGGGTCATATTTGGCCAGCGCCGAGTTATGGCGGACAGTATATAACGCCACTGGGTGCAATGACACTGACAAATCCGCATGCAATTGGCAAATGACGCAAACTCTGCAGGCGCCGGCATCTGTAAATTCCTGGACTGCCCAGATTCCTGATTCGGTGAGTGTTGGCACCACTTATTATTACGGTATCCACTTGCTCGATGGCGCCGGGAACATTGGATTTGAACCGGCGCTGGTGAAAGTTGTTGGACAAAATACTGTGTCCTTGCCGACAGCCACTCTTACCGCCTCACCAACATCAATTAGTTCCGGAACCAGCTCGACGTTGACTTGGTCCACCACCAATGCTACATCAGTGTCCATAAGCCCGACCGTTGGCACTGTTGCCGCTTCAGGTTCCACTTCCGTTAATCCAACAGCTACCACAACTTATACCATAACAGCCACCAACTCATCCGGTTCTGCAACTGCTACAGCCACGGTTACAGTTAGTTCAAGCTCTCAGCAACCCACAGCCACCATTTCCGCATCCCCGAGTTCGATCTCTTCTGGCCAATCCTCAACCTTGACTTGGTCAACTTCGAATGCGACTTCGGTATCGATTTCGCCGAACATTGGGACAGTAGCCTCATCCGGTTCCTTGTCTGTCTCTCCAACAGCCACCACCACCTATACCATCACTGCCACCAACTCATCTGGTTCTGCTATTGCTACTGCCACAGTTACAGTCGGGAGTGCCGTCAATAACCTTCCTTTGGGCAACTTTGACGGATTAATGAGTGATGGCGTGACTCTC
>CAZOKE010000022.1:0-12424 GCA_964580495.1 uncultured Candidatus Saccharibacteria bacterium | reverse complement strand
ATTCCACCAAATCAACTCTACTTACTGGTTCACCCAAGACGTTTACGGTAGGCGGAGGAGTGGGTAACACTTCGTTTAAAGCCTGTAATGTCCCTCAATTACCAATAACTGGAACCAGAATCGTTAATGTTTCTACGGAACCCCAGCTGCAAGCGGCTATGACCAATCAGCAAGCAGGTGACACCATAGTCATTGCCAATGGTACGTACAATTTGACCAACTCGTTGTATGTCACTAAAGATAATGTCACGATTCGGGGCACATCGGGTTGCGATGGTGTGGTCCTGGTTGGCATGGGCATGGATAATGCCAATTATGGCAACGTGCCTTATGGTGTTTGGAGTGCCTCATTGAATACCACCATTGCTCACCTGACTATCCGAGATACCTATGACAATGAAATTATCTTTAATTCCGGCGCCCAAGCCCCGCATATCTATTCCGTGAAATTGTTGAATGCCGGATCGCAATTCGTGAAATCAAATCCGACCGATGTCACCAACGGCATCGGGGTCAACAATGGTGTTATGGAATATTCCCGGCTGGAATACACAGGCAGTACTCCGGGCGACCACGGCTCAGGCGCAGGTTACACCAACGGTATCAGCGCGCATGCCGCGGACAACTGGGTCATCCGGGGCAATGTCTTCAAGAATTTCCATACACCGGATACCGCTGCTTATCTCTGGAACCCGGCAGTACTGTTCTGGGACAAGTCGGTTAATACCACCACTGAACAAAATGTCTTCATCAACGTTGATCGCGCTGTAGCTTACGGCTTGTCGCAGCTTACCAGTGGTTACGATCATCAAGGCGGAGTGATTAGAAACAACTTTGTGTATTATGCTCCTGGTTTGTACTCTGCGACCCGTACGTCAAATAGTGATGGCGCTTTGATCGTTTGGGATTCGCCCAATAGTAATGTTTACAATAATACCGTGTTGAACAATGGCAATGTGCTCGAATCGATCGAGTTCAGGTTCTCGCAAACAACCGGCGGCCAAGCCACAAACAACCTGTCAGATTCGCCAATTGGCACGCGTGACGGGGGAACCTACACCGCAGCCACCAACTACCTGAACGCTACCCCGAGCATGTTTGTGAATCCATCAGCTGCGGACTTGCATTTAGTTTCAAGTGCCACAGCGGCAATCGACAAAGGCACTACTCTAAGTTCAGTGACCAATGACATTGATGGGACCAGCCGGCCGCAAGGATGCTGCTACGATATCGGTGCTGATGAATATATTGCTTCCAGTACTAACCTGCCAACCGCCACCATTTCCGCTTCACCAACTTCCATCACCTCTGGCTCATCTTCAACTTTGACCTGGTCGACCAGCGGGGCCACATCAGTATCCATCAGTCCAACAGTTGGCACGGTGGCCGCCTCGGGCTCCACGTTAGTTTCTCCTACAGCCACTACAACCTACACCATTACGGCCACCAACTCTGCGGGATCAACTACGGCTTCTGCCACAGTTACAGTTAATTCTTCAACTCCTCCTCCCACGGCTTCATTATCCGCCTCCCCAACTTCAATTACTGTAGGCTCTTCATCCACTTTGTCTTGGACCACTTCCAATGCAACATCAATATCCATCGACAACGGCATCGGCACAGTAGCTGCGTCAGGATCTGCTTCAGTTACTCCAACCGCCACTACAACCTATACTATTACTGCAACCAACTCATCAGGCTCAACTACTGCCACAGCTACAGTTACAGTTAACCCAGCCCCGCTTCCAACCGCCACCCTCACTGCCAATCCTGCCACTATCAATGCCGGTTCTTCTTCAACCCTAAGCTGGTCTACCACCAATGCCACTTCTGTTTCCATCGACAACGGCATCGGCACAGTGGCCGCTTCAGGAACCATGAGTGTTGCTCCTCAAACCACCACGACCTACACCATCACAGCGCTGAATGCCACCGGAATAGTTACCAACTCCGCCACAGTCGTCGTCAATCCAGTAGTAATTACCAACAACCCGCCAGTCATTAGCAACATTGTGGCCAATCCCACCTCCGGATCTGTAACTATAACCTGGACTACGGACCAGCCGTCCACGTCCCAAGTTGATTACGGACTAAGCAGCACTTATGGCAAAACCAAATCCAATACGAACCTGGTAACCAGCCATTCAATGTTCATTGGCAAACTCCACTATAGTACCACCTACCACTTCCGGGTTGATTCTACCAATGCTTCGGGACAAATCACCCAAAGCCCTGACCAGACCTTTACCACACCCTCAGCCCACGCTGTGACGACCTTAAGCGGGGTGACGGCAACTACCGGCTCTGTCATCTTGCTTTGGAACGAACCTTCGACCTACTATGCTGGAATTGTAATCGATCGCTCTACAACTGGATTCGTGACGACTCCGAACACAAGCCAGCAGGTCGCGAATATCACGCAAGACAGCAGCACTGGCAGGTTTGAAGATACCAATGTCACTCCGGGCACGAAATATTACTACAGTTTGTTTGCCTACGATGATCAAAACAACTTCTCGCAACCAGCCACTATTGCTTTTATTCCAGTCAATAAAGCCAAAGGCGGCGGCAACACTGGGACAGTCCCTCCAGATGGCTCTTTGATCCAAGATCCAAGCAAAACGGTGTTTGTTATGGAAAACGGATTAAAGCGAGGCATTCCGTCCATGGCTGTCTTTAACGCTTTTGGGTACAAACTCTCGCAGATCCAGAATGTCAGCAATGCGGCTAACATCCCAAGCGGCCCTGTGCTAAGTAACGCCAACCAGCGCCATGTCCGAGGTTCAGTCGTCAGCCTCAATGGCACCGTCTACTTCCTTGGAGCCACATTGAAATATGCCTTCCCATCAGCTCAAGTCTTTAGCTCTTGGGGACATAACTTCTCAGAAGTGGTTCCAGCCAACAGCTTTGATGCCCAGATGCCAACCGGGCCTGTGCTGCTATCAAGAGTCTTGGGTGTTTCCATTACCAACCCCAAGCTGCCGAATGGGAGTTTGGTCAAAGTCGCAGGAAGCCCAACAGTCTATATGATTGTCAACGGCAGCCAAATCAAGCCGTTTATATCGGCCCAGGTTTTCCTTGCCCAAGGTTATTCCTTCGATCAGGTCAAAATCATAACCAAAGCGCAATTGTCTTATTACTCCTTGGCTGATTTCTAGCCAAGCTTGGGACCAAATTTAAAACCACCTCCTCGGAGGTGGTTTTTTATAAAAGCGAAGTTTGCTCGCTTTTAGGTTTGTTTTTCTTCAGATGATCATAAGCGGCCGGAGTAGCCAGGCGCCCTTTCGGAGTTCGAGTCAGCAGCCCCAAGCGGAGCAAGAAGGGCTCATAAATGTCTTCGATAGTACCGGGATCTTCGGAGGTCGCCGCAGCAAGGGATGAAATACCAACCGGACCGCCGGCAAATTTGTCGATGATGGTTTCCAAAATCATGCGATCGTTGGCGTCCAAACCCAACGAATCGACTTCCAGCATGGCCAAAGCTTTGCTGGCCTCATCGTGGCCGATTTTGCCACTCGATTTTACCTGTGCGTAATCTCGGACCCGTTTAAGCAGACGGTTGGCAATTCTAGGAGTGCGGCGGGAGCGTGCCGCAATTTCCTTTTTTCCGACAGAATCAATATCAACGCGCAAAATTTTGGCAGCGCGGTCCAAGATTTTTTCTATCTCATCTTCCTCGTAAAAATCCAGGCGATAAGTCATGCCAAACCGGTCGCGCAATGGTGCAGACAACAAACCAACCCGCGTAGTGGCGCCGATGAGCGTAAATTTTGGCAGATCAATGCGAACCGCCTTGGCTCCAGCACCTTTGCCGAGCACGATATCAAGAGCGTAATCTTCCATGGCCGGATACAAAACTTCTTCCACGATTTTGTTGAGCCGATGGATTTCGTCAATAAATAAAATATCATTCTCCTGGAGGTTGGTTAGAAGCGCTGCCAAATCTCCAGCTTTTTCTATGGCGGGCCCAGAAGTAATTTTGATATTGGATCCGATCTCGCGGGCAATGATATGGGCAAGAGTAGTTTTGCCCAAACCTGGAGGGCCATAAAGCAGTATGTGTTCCAACGCTTCGTTGCGGCCCCGGGCAGCATCGATCAATATTTGCAGATTGCCTTTAATTTTTGACTGGCCTACATACTCGTTCAAACTCTGCGGACGCAATGTCGCTTCGAATAAGGTTTCCGAAGCATCGGCCTGCGGGTTGGCTATTTTTTCCGCTTTCAAAGGAATATTTTGTTCGTCTGTTTGGATCATCCGTCATTTTCCTATTATTCTCGCCCGCGAAGCGGGAGAGATGTCTTGCCGAAGCGAGACAGAGAGGGCGTTTTCTAATTTAGTTGTTTTTTAATCCGGGAATTAAGGTTGCAGGGTTTATGGTGCCGGTGGTACCAGGAGTATTGGCCGGGGTGGCTTGGGATTGCGGGTTGGGGGTCGATGCTGCCACGGTAATATCTTTTTTGAATAAGGCCGGTGAAACATAGACACTTTTGGCAATGTAATCAGTGGTGACGCCGTTGAGAGTAACGTGCCTGGTCCAACTTGCTTTCATAGAGCCGTCCGGCTTTTTGTCGAATTGGATCGGGCCGTCGAATGTGATCTGCCGACCGTCCTTGGCGCCGTACATTTCAAAGTAAACATGAGGCGATTTGACGTAGGTCCGGACCAATATCGGGGTTTTATAGTCATTGATAAATTTAAGGTCCGAGGCTCCCGGATAGATTGTAGCATCCGTGCCCTGCGGTGAATAGTAGTGCACGGCAAAAGAATGGTTGCGGCGCTGGGTAATCGGAAGGCCGGCATTCATGGCGGCGCGGAACATGGTCGTACTGACTTGGCACAAGCCTCCGCCAAACTCCAATTCGATGCCCGAAGCTTTTATAACCTGCTCGGGAGTAAATCCGTGGGCGGCATCGATATCACCGAGATATTTGTTGAAGCTGAATTCCTCGCCCGGCTGGATGATCAAGCCGTTATACTTGCTCGAACCGACAATAACGTTGGTGATTCTGTTTTTAGATGAGCTGGAAAAATCCGATTCACCCACAGCCACCAGTTCTTTGATACCGAAGGTGTTGAGGTCTGAAAGTCTGACCGCTGGTTGCGATTCTAAAACCGGGAGGGTCATGTTTTCAAAAGGTAATGAAAGTTTTTGCAAAAGCGCAAACGAATCCACGGCTTGTCCGGGTTGGTCTGGCACAAATGTGGTGGCCCAATTGTTTTGGATCACAAGTTGGGCTGCGACAGTGGGTTGGTTTATACCCTCTTCAACCTGTCCGATCTGGGCCAAAGTTAGAGGATCGAGCAGAGAAATTTTATTATTCAAATCACGGCCGAGCAGAATATGCTGAGCCAGATTTTCCAAGTCGAAATCATTACGGACAAAACTGGTTTGATACGACTGGGTAATTTGTGGTTCAATGTTCCAAGTCTTATCCGCAAATGAAATAGTTTTGCCCTGGGATAATTCGGGGGTAAAACATAAAAATAAAGAAATTAGCAAGATTTTATACAATCGAGACATGCCGTTTATTATTGTTTGAAATTTCAAAATTTAATACCAGGTCGCATTTTTTTTGGATTTCCGGGAATTTGTCGGCCCATTCTATTAGTAATATACGATTGGAACTGCCGAGAATTTCAAAAAATTCCAGAGGAGCCAGTTGCCGTTTGTTTTCCAGCCGATAAAAATCGAAATGGTAAAGCTTTTTTGAATTTGCCGTGTAAACCTGAGACACGATAAAGCTCGGGCTTTTAACATTTTTGATTCCAAAATAACCCAGGAAGCTTTTGGTGAAAGTTGTCTTTCCAGCTCCCAACGGGCCAACCAAACCTATGACTACGTTTTTTGACGCATATTGTTTGGCCAATTTTTTCGCCAGGGTCCGCACTGCAGTCAGGCTTAGGTTTTTAAAGTTTTTCATAACTTATTTTAACATTAATAAGCCTTCGCAGTCATCAAGCCGCCAGCATTGACACCATTAAATGAATATATTATATTACTAAGATTTCTATGGCCAACGAACCCATCAGGCAAACAATTGAATTATTAAGGGCCCGCTCAAATATCTTGGTAATTGTCGGCAATGGCAACAGCCTCGATTCAGCCGTATCCGGTTTGGCTTTGCGGGAATTTTTGATTAAGAACAATAAGCAGGCTACGGTCCTAAGCGATAAGCCGATTCCGGCCAAGCTTAAATTTTTGCCCGAAAGCGGGGAAGTTAAAGACGGTTCAACGCTGTCGAAGAACCTGGTTATTGATATCTCAACCCTCAACACGCAGATTTCCGAATTGCGCTACCAAAAATTCGAAGATAAATTATCCGTGTTTCTAACCCCAACGCAAGGTGAATTTAGCGAATCAGATGTGAAAGTGCGGTCGGCAGTCTATCCGTTTGACCTTGTGGTTACAATTGGTGTTGGGAATTTGGAAGGGCTGGGAAGCTTTTATGCGCGCCACGCCCAAATGTTTTTTGAAGTACCGGTAGTAAATATTGACATCCAGGCGGGCAATGAAAACTATGGCCGCGTTAACCTAATCGACCTCACGGCCGCAGCCAATGCGGAAGTGGTTTTGGATCTTTTAAATGAATATGATTCAAATTTTCTCGACGGCAAGACTGCGACCTTGCTTTTGACAGGATTCATCGCCGCCACTAATAGTTTTCAAAGCGCAAAAACCAGCCCGCAAATTTTTCTCAAGGCTTCCAGGCTGATCGGATTGGGCGCTAACCAGCAGGAGATTGTAACCCAGCTTTATCGCAGCAAGTCTTTGGGATTTCTGCGGCTGTGGGGACGGGTCTTGGCCAGGCTGAAAACCGAAAGCCAGCTCCAATTGGTTTATTCTTTGGCCAGCACCATGGATGTCGAAAAATCAGAAGCCCAGGGACCAGACTTGGATGAGATTGTGTTTGAGATGGTCCAGCAATTATCGTTTGCCAAAACATTTATATTTTTGGCCGAGGCCTCAACTGATGCAATTACGGTTTACGTGAAAAGTTTTATGCCTTTTGATTTGGGCCAGGTTTTTGTCGATTTCAGTCCGACTGCAATCGGTGAGCAGGCATTCAAGTTCACAGTTCATAATAAGGGGCTGGCTGATGCCGAGGCCGAGGTTATCCGCAAAATTACTACGGAACTGGGCAAAATACAGGGTTAACTCGCAAATATAACCGCAACTTGGTATAATTAGTTCAGTTTTTAGGTTAATTTTTTTGAGTTTCCCAGAGAAACAGAAATAACACAAAACAAAACCAGATGAACCAAATTGACCGCAGCATTAAACTAAAGCAGGTTTATTCCGAGCTGGACCGCAAGTTTGAAGAAGAAGAAGTCCAAAGGAAAGCCAAAACTCTCAACCTGGCTTATATAAACCTTTACGGATTTCCGATTGATCTCTCGGCTTTGGGCATGTTGTCTTTGGACCAAGCGAAACGACTCAAATGCGTTGTGTTTTTTAAAGAAGGCCGCAACCTCAAAATTGGATTTACCGAAGCCTCGAAAGCTTTGGATAAAATAATTAAAGATTTTAAAGACCAAAGTTTTTTTGTTGAATCTTACCTGATTTCTTTAAGCAGTTTTGAGCACGCTTTGGAGAGTTACGACAAAGTCATACGAGTAGAGCACAAAAGCCAAGAAGTAAGAATCGATAATTTAAATAACAAATATCTTTCGAGCTCGCTTAAAGATTTGGCAGGAAAATTAGCCACGACCTCTACAACCGAATTGATTGAAGCCATAGTTGGTGCGGCTTTGGCGGTTAATGCCTCCGATATCCACTTGGAACCGGAAACCGGGGGAGTGAAAATCCGTTTTCGTTTGGACGGGGTTCTGCAAGACGTGGCGGTGTTGCCCAAAGAAAGCCAGCACCAGCTGGTTTCCAGAATTAAAATCTTGTCTAAACTTAAGCTTAATGTCACTGCTCAACCGCAAGACGGCAGTTTCAGTTTGACTTACAACAACATCCATATCGACATGCGGGTTTCGGTGCTGCCTTCGGCATTTGGGGAATCGATTGTTTTGCGTGTGCTGCGCCAGGACAAGGGCAGCTTAAAATTTGAAGAGCTGGGAATCCAGGGGTTGGCCCAAGAGCGGATTTTGAAAGAAATGGACAAACCCAATGGCATGATTTTGACCACGGGACCTACCGGCAGCGGCAAGACTACAACTTTATACGCGATTTTGAATAAATTAAACGAGCCGGGGGTGAAAATTATAACCCTGGAAGACCCCGTGGAGTACAAGCTTGAGGGCATTACTCAAACTCCGGTTGGCGCGGCCACAGGCTTGGGCTTTGCCGATGCGCTTCGCGCCATTCTTCGCCAGGACCCCGACGTTGTGATGGTCGGTGAAATGCGCGATTTGGAGACTGCGGAAACCGCCTCCCAGGCGGCTCTTACTGGACACATCGTGCTTTCAACTCTGCATACAAACGATGCTGCCGGGGCTATTCCCAGACTTTTGGATTTGGGAGTAAAGCCGTTTGTCTTGGCCCCGGCAATCAATGCCATAATCGGCCAGCGGCTCGTGCGCCGGATCTGCGAAAAATGCAAAACCACGTATGAGCCAGCTCCGAAATTGCTGGAACGGGTCAAGGAAATTATCAAAAATATTCCGCCTTCGGCAAAAGTTAAAATCCCCAAAGAATTGGTATTTTACCATTCCACCGGTTGTGACGCATGCCACGGCTTGGGGTACAAAGGCCGGATCGGGGTTTATGAAATTTTCACGGTCAACGAAGCGGTGGAAAAGCTGATTCACAAACAAGCCACAACTTCGGAAATCCGCAACCAAGCCATAGTCGACGGCATGATTACCATGGCCCAGGATGGAATTTTGAAAGCGCTTTCGGGAGTTACGGATATCGAAGAAGTTTTTAGGGTAACAGAGGAGTAATAATATGTCGGAATACGATCCATTGAGAAATGCAGCCCAAGAGAATTACGAAGCAAGGCGGGCGCAAGCCAAAAAAGAAATTCAGGAACTTCTTGCTGAACGCTTGGATGATGAGCAGAAAGCCATGTTGGATCAGGATTTAAATCTGGTTGGTTCCAGCATCCGGGAAGTGGAAAATTTTCAGGACCCGGAAGGATTGAGAGAATTATTGAGCGAATGGCTGGAAGGTTTCGTTTCCGGCGACAGCAAAGTTCGGATTGAAGCAGCCAGGAAGATTACAGATCTATAACTTAAAGTTTTGAACCAAATCGCTATAATGGCGGTTTTTTGTTATGATACAAGCACTTTATGGCTGAATTTAAGAAAAAATTGTTGCTAATTGATGGGCACGCGCTTTTGTATCGTGCTTACCACGCATTGCCCGGACTGACCAATTCCAAAGGATTTCCCACTGGGGCGATTTTTGGATTTTTTAGCATGCTTTTTAAGGCTCTGGAAGACCTTAAGCCCACGCACCTGCTTGTCACTTTCGATGTGAAGGGGCCGACTTTCCGGGATGCGCTGGCCGGCGATTACAAGGCCCATCGGAAACCTACGCCGGATGATTTAAATTTGCAGCTGCCAAGAATCAAAGAGATTTTGGACGCATTAAATGTGCCGGTCTATGAGAAACCAGGATTCGAAGCCGATGACCTGCTTGGCATAATTTCCAGAAAAACGCCAAGTGATGTTTTGAATATCATCGTCACCGGCGATATGGATTTGCTGCAGTTGATTAATAAAAACACAGTAGTCTACCGCTTCAAAAAAGGATTTTCGGAAGTGGCGATTTATGACGAGGCGGAAATGAAAAAGCAATACGGACTCACGCCGGACCAATGGGTGGATTTGAAAGCTTTGAAAGGAGATCCGTCCGACAATATTCCGGGCGTGCCAGGAATAGGGGAGAAGACCGCGCTGGAACTGATCAAAAAATACAAAAGCATCGACGAGCTTTATAAGGCGCTGAAAAAACATCCGGATGATTTTAAGTTGAGCGTAGTTACTAAATTAGTAAACGGCGAACACTCTGCTTATTTATCCCACAAGCTTTCCCATATCGATACTTCGAACGGCTTAGAATTTAATTTTGCCGATTGCGAGCAAGGCGATTATGACTATGCCAAGGTTCTGGAATTATTTACCGAGCTCAGCATAAAGTCGTTAATTCCTAAGTTGCCGAAGCTGTCCAAAGCTGCTGCTGAAAAAGTTGTCATTGCGCCACCAAAAAATATTAAACAGACTTCAAAGTTAATTAAATCGAAAGAACAAGCCGAACTAGCCGCGTACCTTTTAAACCCGGGCCAGCGGAACTACGACGACCGCGTCAACGATGATTGGAATATTTTGGAGCAGGAACTTAAGGATAAAAAACTTCTGGACCTTTATTTGGAAATCGAGCTGCCGCTTATGGATGTTTTGGCGCGCATGACCAAAATCGGGGTCAAGCTTGATTTGCCGTGGCTTGGGAAATTGGACCAAAAGTTGGATGGGCAGATTGCGAAAATCACCAAAGAAATCCATAAGCACGGCGGAAAATTTAATATTTCTTCACCCAAACAGCTGCAGGAGGTTTTGTTTGACAAACTGCATATCCCTACGGAGAATTTGAAGAAAAACAAAAAGTCCGGCGGGATTTCGACCGCCGCGGGAGAGCTTGAAAAAATGCGGGGCTTGCACCCAATTATCGATTTAATTTTTGAGTATAGGGAATTAACGAAACTCAAATCGACTTATGTTGAAGCTTTGCCACAGTTAGCCCAGGCTGATGGGCGGGTGCATACCACGTACAGCCAGACCACGGCGGCCACCGGGAGACTGTCGTCCTTAAATCCCAATTTGCAAAATATTCCGATCCGCACTGAGTTGGGCCGGGAAGTTCGAAAAGCTTTTATCTCAGACAAAGGTTACAAAGTAGTTTCAGTCGACTATTCTCAAATTGAGTTGCGGATTGCCGCGTCGCTTAGCAATGATGCGGAGATGATTAAAATTTTTAAATCCGGTAAGGATTTCCATGCAGCGACTGCTGCTCGGATTTTCAATGTTATGGAATCCCAGGTCACGCCCGAGCAGCGCCGCGACGCCAAAACCATAAACTTCAGCGTTCTTTATGGAGTTTCAGCCTTTGGCTTGTCGTCCCGGTCACAAATGGCGCGGGCTGAAGCTGCTGATTTCATCAAGCGCTACTACCAAGTTTTTGCCGGATTGAAAAAATATATCGACAAGCAGATCGAAACAGTGCATGAAAAAGGATTCACAACCAATCTGCTGGGCCGCATCCGGTATTACCCGGAAATTAACTCTTCCAATTTTGCTCTGCGAGGTGCAGCCGAACGGCAAGCCGTAAACGCGCCCATTCAATCCTTGCAAGCTGATATTATCAAAATGGCCATGCTAAAGATCGATAAATTCTGCAATGACAGCTGCCGCATGCTGTTGCAGGTGCACGACGAACTGGTGTTTGAAGTCAAGGAAGATAAGCTAAACGAATATACGCCGAGAATAAAAGAAATTATGGAATCAGTGTTTAAACTCAAAGTCCCGATCGTGGCTGAAGCTAAAGTGGGTGACAACTGGGACGAGATGAAGAAGATATAAAAAACCGCTCCGAGGAGCGGTTTTTTGATTGGATTATTTTTTCGCTTTGGCGACCATTGCGGCCAGGCGGGATTTGGAGCGGGAAGCGTTGTTTTTGTGGATGACGTGCTTCTTGGCGGCTTTGTCGAGTGCGGCGTAAGCAGCGGACAGCGATTTGGAAACTTCATCGGTCTTGCCGGCAGCTACTGCTTTTTTCACGGCCTTGGAAGTTTTTTTGATTGATTCCAAAACTTTGAGGTTAATTTGTCTGCGCTTGGCGTTCTGGCGCATAGCTTTGATTGCTGACTTGGTGTTAGGCATGGGCTTGAATTATGAATGAGGAATAATGAATTATGAGAGAAATCAGAGCGATTTGCCTTGGTAATGAAGCCGCGACACGCAAGCTTCAGTTTGCAGGCACATCTGATAGCCAGAAAATGATAACAAAAAATGTAACCGAAGTAAAGGGTAAGTTCGGTTACATAAGGTGATTGTCGGGCCCACAAAACCAGCTTTTGATTTCAGCTGCAAAGCGCGGTTCGTATTGCCCGAAAAGGTGATCGACCAGCGGTTCTACCAGAAAGTGGTAAATCTCTTCGCTTGAGAATTGTCGGCGGTATCGGTGCAGCTGGTGGAGAAGAATCTTTACAAATTGGCCGGAACTGATTGTCTGTTCCTCACTCGATAATCTAACGAAGCGGAACTTTAAATCTTCCAGCATCAGATGTATTGCGGCTACATCCGCAATTTGGATGTTCATCTCCCGCAAGAATGGAAGTGAAGTCAGGATCTGCAGGGTATCTTCCAAGCGAATAACTACGGTCTCGATTGGCAGGACTGTCTGTTGGAATTGGTATTCCTTCAAGCTCTCCTCCTTTGGCCTTTAAAGTAACACTGCCGTTTTATGCGGTCA
>CAZOKE010000021.1:4397-13679 GCA_964580495.1 uncultured Candidatus Saccharibacteria bacterium | reverse complement strand
GTCCTTTGACCCAGACCTATCCAGCCAATCCAACTCGGTCCAAATCTTTGCTGGTGGCCCAGTGGGAACCGGCACTCTCATTGGCACAGTCTTAACCAGTGTCCTACGGCCTGACGTTAATACGGCTTACAACATTACCGGCAACCATGGCTTCCAGTTCGCAATTCCAACTAACCTGCGGGATGGGACCGCCCACAGCTACTATGCTTATGGCATCGATTTGAATGATTCCACCAAATCAACTTTACTAACTGGTTCACCCAAGACATTTACAGTCAGTAAACCCGCAGCTTCTCCTTCTGGAACCAGGGTTCCAACCAATGCCACCCAAATAATCGACAACAATGGCGATGTCTGGACGCTTTCTGGCACCAGCATCTTCAAGAACGGGATTCAAGCTCCGGGTAAAGGTTCAGTTTTGCTCTGGTACCAAAACGTCCTTTACACTCTCGGCACTGACAACAATTGGTGGCAATGGAACGGCACGACTTGGATTCTTTATGGCCCCAATGACCCGAGTATAGGTTCATTGCCTACAGCCACCTTTTCTGCCAACCCAACCACCATCAATTCTGGGCAATCCTCAACATTGAGCTGGTCAACCAGCGGTGCGACATCAGTGTCCATCAGCCCAACAGTTGGCACAGTTGCTGCCGCAGGCTCGACCACGGTTTCTCCAACTACCACCACGACATACACTCTGACAGCAACTAACAGTTCCGGTTCAGCCACGGGTTTGGCTACTGTCACCGTCAACCCCTTGCCAATGCCGACAGCCACTCTTACCGCCTCACCAACCTCAATTACTTCCGGAACCAGCTCGACTTTGACTTGGTCCACTACAAATGCCACTTCTGTTTCGATTGACCAAGGCTTGGGACAACAGCCGGCGTCCGGTAGCTTGATAGTTAGCCCGACACAGAACACAACCTATACGCTTACGGCGTCGAATTCAACTGGTTTGGTCACAGCCACGGCGACTATTACTGTAACAGCGCCACAGCCGCCGCCACCGAGCAGCACGCCTCCAGTGATTTCAAATGTAACGGCAACTAACATCAGCTCCGGTTCCGTTACAATCACTTGGACGACAGACGTAGCTTCGTCCAGCAAAGTCGAATATGGTACTACGATAAACTACGGTTCAAGCACGTCCGTAAACAACACTTTGGTCACAAACCATTCCGTGAGCATAAAGCATTTGTCTTACTCGACTTTGTACCATTATCGGGTTGACTCCGCTGATGTCTATGGAAACTTAGCCACTTCACCAGATTCGACATTTACGACTCTGGCCAAGGGCAATCAACCGGGATCAATACTATTTGTCACTGCAGCAGGGGGTTCAGTGAATCTGGTTTGGGTTGATCCAAATACCTACTATACAGGGACAGTGATTATGCGTTCGACATCGGGCTACGTAAATACTTATAATGCATCGCAAGTCATTGCGGATCTGCCAGCCGGGACTCTGAACTACCATGACACCAATGTTGTCCCTGGAACCACATACTATTACACCCTTATGACTTACGATGATTCCAGAGTCTATTCGCAGCCGGTGGACATTTCCTTTACCACGGAAGGCACGGCCAGCAACAACACCTCATCCGGAAGTACTGGGACTTTTGCCGACGGCAAACTTCTGCTGGATTCTGGAGTGATCTATATTATGGAGTATGGGCAGAAGCGTCCTTTTGCGAACATGACGGCGTTCAGCGGTTTTGGGTTTAAGTTGGCAAATGTGACACGTACAGACACCTCAGGAATAGCTTTGGGTTCCGGAATTTTCACGGCCAACCAGCGGCATACCAGGGGAGTGCTTGTAAACAGCAATGGCACAATTTACTTCATGGGTGCGACCCAACGCTTGCCTTTCCCATCCGCATCAGTATTCCTGTCCTGGGGTAACGAATTTAAGAATGTGGTTGCTATAAATCAATCCGATCTTGCCGTGCCGGCCGGCCCGCCAATCCAGATGAAACCGGCGTCCGTGTTGGGTGTTAGTACTCTGAATATTAAAAACGGCATGCTCGTGAAATATCCGAACAACCCGACGGTTTATCTCTACAACAAAGGAATGATTCAGCCGTTTGCTTCCGCCAAGGCTCTGACCAAGAGGGGGTACAGCTTCAGCCAAATAAATACCATCGACTTCCACAGCATACCGATTGGCGCGGCTTTAAATTAGAATTCAGACTCGCAGAATCTTGTGAAAAATATAAAAATATCTTATAATACGGCTAGCAAAAATACTTAAGAAACAAATAACATATGGATTCATATACGCCTAGGGTGCTGGATCAAACTGTAGTTGCGGGAGTTTCTAATTCAACGCAATCTGCTGACCACACCTCGTCCTTTGGCAAGGTAATTAATTGGCTGGCGTACGCTTTGGTGCTCCTTGTCCCGATTTTTTTCTTGCCGATAACCACTGAATTCCGAGAATTCAATAAGCTGAGCCTTATAATTGTCCTAACCTTGGCCATGGCTGGGATCTGGATGATCAAAATTCTGATCAACCGCAAGCTGAATTGGGCCAAGACCGTCTTGGATTTGGCAGTTGTGGGTTATGTCGTGGTCTATTTGATCTCGAGTCTATTAAGCGTTGACAAGTCTTCTTCATTCCTAGGCTACACAGGGCGGTATACCGGAAGCTTATTCTCGATTGTCGCTTTGGGTTTGTTTTATTTTGTTGCCACCAACAATTTAAATTCCGCTAGGAACATCAAAAATGTCGTCAGGGCCATGGTCTTGGGATCCGGACTGGCTATAATTTACGGAATTACGCAAATTATCGGGTGGTTTGTGCTTCCATCATATACCCATAACTCGGCTTTCAACACAGTTGGCAGTGAAGTCGGATTGGGCATGTTTGCCGTAGCTTCGATTTTGTTTTATCAATCTTTGTCTATTTCGAACAGCCAGATTGTCAAAGCTCAAAAAATTGTCCTAGGTGTGTTGTCTTTGCTGGGATTAGTTTTGATTTTTCTGCTTAATTCCAGCATGTGCTGGATTACTTTGCTTTTGGGCATGGTCGTGTTGCTTGCCATAGCTTTGGGGCGCAAACAGCACCAAAACATGTCTTCGTTCTGGCAGCCCATGGTCGTGCTGATTCTAAGCGTATTGTTTGTGGCATTCATGGTGCTTCCGTCTTCGGTCAATCCGCGCAATTTGTTTAGGACCAATGTCCCTACCGAAATTACGCTTTCCACGAAGACTACCATGAATCTGGTCAAAAATTCCTTCAGCAGCCCAAAACTAGCCCTGATTGGGTCTGGGCCCGGCACGGTAGGCATCCAGTTTGGCTTGATCAAACCTGAATCGCTGAACAAAACCATAGTTTGGAGCGTGAATTTTGACCGAGCTTCTTCCGAAATCGGCACTATCGCCATTGAAACCGGCATATTGGGCCTGATCGCTTTTGAAGGATTGGCTTTGTTGTTCTTGGTCTTTGCCCTGCGATATCTTTTGAAGCAGACCGATCAAACTGGCCAGGAATATGCTTTGGGATTCTTTGCGGTCTGGGCCGGACTCTACATTGCCCATTTCATGTACTTCTTCAATACCTCAATGTTGTTTATGTATTGGCTATCCATGGCTATGTTTATGGTTTGCGCCTACCAGGGAAGGCAGATACAAGAATCGGATTCGGTTGCGGCATCGGGCCGGACCAATGCTCTATGGATGCTGGGCAGTCTCTTGGGTTTGGCCGTGATTTTAATCGGTATATTCTTTGAAGCAAGCATGTACGTGGCAGACACGGCATATGCCAGCGGCATTAAGGCGTTAAACCAAAACAATCCAAGCTTTGAAAAGGCTGGGGCTGATTTTGCCCGCGCAGTCAACTTGAATTCATATAATGACAATTATCTATTGGCTTATGGACAGGATCTGATTTTCCTAGCTTCTGCTGAAGCTGCAAAAAAAGATGGAAACGTGTCCGCAATCCAAAGCTGGATTGCATCAGCGTTGGCTGCAGGCAAACGTGCCGTGGAAATTTCACCAAACAAAGCTTCGGATTGGTCAGCTTTGGCCCAATTCTATAATTCCGTAAAGCCGTTGGGTGTTTCGGGTACCGACCAATTTGCCATTGATGACTGGCAGCAGGCGATAAACCACGACAACAAAAATCCGATTTTGTACGTTCAACTGGCCCAGGCATATGTCAATGCGGCATCCAGCATAGATTTTGCTGCCTTGGCCCAGGGTACGGACTCTGACCACGATGGCTTAAGCGATGTTGTGGAGCAGAAGTTGGGTTCCGACCCCAACAAAGCCGACACGAACGGCAACGGCATGAACGACGGCGATGAAGTCAAAGCCGGGCTCAATCCTGCCGGCACCGGCCCTCTCACCAGCGCTCAACTGGCCGCCATAACCAAAGTTGATCAAGGCAAGCTGAAACAAGCCGAAGATGCGTTAAACAAAGCTATTGTCATCAAGCAAGATTTGCCGGATTCATACATTGCTTTGGCCAGGCTTTATGAACAGGAAAACAAGCTTTCGGATGCCAAAGCGAAAATTGATGAAGCAGCCGGGCTGTTCCCGGTGAATGCCGATATCCGCTATGAACAGGGACGTATTACCTTCAATCAAGGCAAATTCGATGAAGCCGCGGCGATTTTCAATAATGTTTTGAAGATCGAGCCAAATCATTCCAACGCCCTGTATTCGCTGGCTATGATCGACATCCAAAAGGGGAACAAGCAGGCGGCTTTGGAAAAACTTACGAAAGTCCGCGACTTGTCCGGACCGAATGTGGGATTGGATAAATTGATTTCCGACTTAAAAGCCGCGACCTCAACAACTCCTAAGACCACCAAATAAATTTAACTTAAAACCCGTCCCAGAAAGGCGGGTTTTTTGCGCGCGGTTTTGATCTTTGAACCAATGTCTGATATCTTAGTCATATGTCTTTCACCAAATTTTGCTCAGAATTGATCCGAAATTTCTTGCGATGTTTCAGCTGGAAGAATTTGCGCTGGCATTTGCTCGCCATCGTTTTGACTTACTTGATCGTAGTATCCGATTTTGATTGGGTTTACTATAAAACGTTCCGCAATACTATTTTGTACCCGATTTCGTTCTCTGCTGCGATAATTGGCGGCTTAATCCCGATTTTCCTTCCGATTATCCTTCTTGTTTGGGGCAAAATAAAAAAGAACGCCGGCATGGTAACCTTTTCTCTGCTCACGGGCCAGGCAGGAATTCTAGGCTGGTTTATTTCTTCTTTATACAAAGCATTCACAGGCCGGGATTATCCGCCGCATGTTTTGGCGGATGATGTCAGCAAAGTTTTTCATTTTGGGTTTTGGAAAGCCGGGATTTTTTGGGGCTGGCCGTCTTCGCATACTACCGCCGCCTTTGCTGTAAGCCTGGCAATTATTGTTTACTATGCGCAAAATAAATCCGCAAAGCTTTGGGCTTGGATTTACGCTTTTTTTATTGGGATCGGGGTTTCGATTTCCATCCATTGGTTTTCGGATTTTCTGGCAGGAGCAATTATCGGATCAGTCATTGGCGTTGTTGTTGGAAAAAGCTTCCAGGCGCTTAAAACAAATTAAAAATAATAAAAAGCCGCCGTCTTTTTTTCAAAATGACGGCGGCTTTGCTTTAGGCGACACTTTCTTCGATGGTTTTGTACGGCTTGGCCAGCCTGAGGAAGACCAGCAATCTGATCAGCGGCCATGCCGGATCAAATTCCGTGACTCGGTAGCTGAATTTGGGGCTGCGCGGATATCCGTGGTGGTTGTTGTGCAACCCTTCGCCGCCGGTAAGCCATGCCAGCCATCGAACATTTGTAGCTGTGTTTTTGAACGTCCGGTAGCCGCGGCTGTGGCAAAGCCCGTTGATGGACGACGATAGCACGAAAACATAAAGCACCGCGTGGAGAGCGGCTGCAACCAAAGCTGCCGGTATTCCAATTGGACCGAAGATCCACCAGCCCAGCCCGCAGAGTGAGGCTGTTCCAAGTCCCAGGCCAGCCAGGCCGTGGTTGAAGAGGTGTTTGTCCCACCAGCCTTCCTCGATTCCTACGGCGTAGGATCGGAATAGTTCTTCGCGATCGCCCCGGAGCTCGCGCAGATAGTAGAAGACATTGCCGAGCTGGATATGCCAGAAACCTTCCAGTTCCGGGCTGTGCGGATCGCCAACGACATCCGTGAAGGCGTGGTGTTTGCGGTGCACCGCCACCCATTCTTTGGTGCACAGGCCCGTGGTCAGCCAAAGTACTGACTTGAATGCCCAGGCCAAAGCCGGATGCATAGTCAGCGCTTTGTGCGTGGCGGTACGGTGCAGATAAATTGTGGTCGCGAAGACTGCAACCTGAATCAGCACCGCGGCCGTGATGAGCGTGGTTAAAATAAGTGTCACAAATCTCCCCTCCGTTTGAGTTGTGAAGTTGCGAATTTGTTTCTACACGAACCTGGTCACTACAAAAATGAAAATCGCGCCAATAATCGTCAGCGCAATAGTTTTGGCCGACGAATATTTGCTGTGCGCTTCCGGCAGTATATCAGATGCGCCGATATAAAGTAAGAATCCGGCAAAGAAACCCAAATACCATATCAGTTTGGTATCGGGCAAGTGGAAGAGCAGAGTGGAAGCAGCGCCCAGCACTGGTGCCAGCGCGTCGAACAACAGGAAAGTTCGGGCTTTCTTGTCTGTGTTTTTGTGGGCCAGCATGAGCGAGACAGTATTTAAGCCATCCGAAAAATCATGAGCTATCACTGCTATGGCGACCAGCACGCCTATGGCGTTGGATATCTGGAACCCAAGGCCGATTCCGACCCCGTCCAGAAACGAGTGGCCGATGAGTGCGGTGGCGGATGCCACACCGACCGTGGGATGCTTATGCTCGCCGTATTCCGTCTCGTGCATATGGTGGATGAGGATCCATTTCTCTACGATGTGAAAAATCAAAAAGCCAACTACCAATGCGATCATGGCTTGGGTAAAGCTAGTGCCTGTACTAATGCTAAGCTCATGAATTTCCGGCAGTATGTCGAAAGCCACCACGGCCAAAAGCACGCCAGCGGTAAATCCCAGGATGAGGTGCAAGCGATCTTTGAATTTAAGACCCACTAGGCCGCCTGCAAAAGTCGAGATAAATGTAAAAAAACTTAAAACTATTGCCATGCATAAAGTATAGCAAAAAAGCAGGCTTTAGCACACTTTTGCTTAAGCCTTGACTAATTGATCCGGATATGCTAAACTTCTTGGTTCATTCCGAACAAAAGGGGGAAGCATGAAAAAGGGGCTAGGACTGTTGATGGTTTGTGCGCTGGCAGTGGGTTGTTCGTCACCGACCAGCCCAACGCCAAACCCGACGTCAACACCGCAGAAAACAGCTGCAGCGGATCCGGCAACATCACCCGCGCCCACGACGACTCCGATTCTTCCAGAATTCACGGTCACCGAGCCGCTGCCGTCCGCTGGTTGTGTTCCGGTGTCTCAAGTTAGCGGCCGTATCGCCTGGATCTTCCAGGTCGCGGCGAATCACAAGACGAATTATCATCTCGTCGCCATGGTTCACCACGATGACAAGGCCGGATGTACCGCAACGGAATCAAATCCTCGAGCGGCCGAGTTGGACGGAACCACGGAGTACCCTTCCTTAATAGGAGGGAGCACGAAGGCCTACTACAATTCCCAAATGTGGGGAGGTTCGTGCGGCCATGAACAGTTCGATTTGTCTGTCATCGACGCTGATTCGGGGAAACAGGTTTTCCTCTCCAGCCTCCTTGTTGACAAACAAAAGGACTGCCCGGCTTCCGCACATGTAGACCCGCCACCCCCGTCGAATCCCACACCGGATCCTCCGACAATCCCGCCAACTCCGCCGACAACCACTCTGCCGCCTGCAACAGTTGCGGGCTGCAAGGTCGCGCTGATCAACAGGAGTCTTACACAAGTCGGCGGGAATGCGGTCTACACGTTCAGCATCGCGCCTGGCTACCATCTGGTGCCGGTCTCGTTGGTCAGCTACACCTACCAGATTCCCGGCCAATTCTTGCCGCAAACCTTTGTGGATGGCACGGCCGGAAATTTCGATTCCGGTGGGCCGTATCACCTGCAGGTCAGTCTGAATAGCTACCACGGGTATCAGGTTGACGGGCTTTGTGGCGGATTCAAACACGAAGATTTGGACTGGCCTAACTGGGAGAACGATTACCGCGACCGGTCCATGGATTGGATTTACGATACCATGTCGGCACCTGCCAGCATCGCATCGTACTTCCGACGCTAGTAAGTCTGCATTTGGCAGTTCTCGAACTTTCGGGAACTGCCTTATTTTTTAGTATTGACTTTATGCCAAAAAAGGTGTATAATTAGAGAAGCTTAAGACGCACCTGACACAGCAGTTGCCCCAAAATACTGTCTTCCGCCTGTGGCGGATTTTTTATTTTAAAATCTATGGTCAGCATTGTGCCCTCGTAGCTCAATGGATAGAGCCACGGACTTCTAAGCCGTTGATGTTGGTTCGATTCCAACCGAGGGCACCATGGTGCCTGTAGTTCAACGGTAGAACGCCGCTCTGTGGAAGCGGTCACGAGGGTTCAACTCCCTTCAGGCACCCCAGAATTGAGGTTTTATCTCAGTTCTCCCGACAATCCCCGTATTTACGGGGTTTTTGTTTGGTTCTGATCTTTTCTGAGCAATAGCTTGCTTTTCGTTATACTTCAGAACTGGTTGAAACCATTTATTCATCTCAATTTTCAAAACATTATCTTTCAGAGTATAAGAGGTTCCGAGAGCAGCAAGGATCTCTTTTTTTGTTTGAGTATTTCCTAAACTGAATCTTTCTCTAGCGTATCTCGCAAAGTCAAAGACGCGCTCAGTCAGTTCAAGCCAATTCTGAGCTCGATCTTCAGTTTCAGTTCTACGCTGCTTTAATTCAGTTAATTGATTTTGTAGGCTTTTTCGTTCGCTTATAAACTCATCATCTGATATTAGATTTCGGTACCGCATTTTTGTTAGGCTGTCGATTTGGTTTTGCAGATCGATCAAATTTTTTGATTCCGATTCGTATTTCTGTGAGCGAACTTTGATCTCATTATCGTTCCAGCCATTCAAGACTTGAACAGCCCAATCACGAAATTCAGGCAGAATCGTTAATTTTGAAATTTCACTTTCGATTTGTGCATTCAATTCCGCTTCAGCAATGACTCCGTTTTGCTCACATTGAATATATTTCCGTTTGTGAGTGCAATGGTAATAATCATACCGTTTCATCTGGCCGGTGCTTTTGATGAGTTTATGTTTAGTTTAAGCGGTTAT
>CAZOKE010000021.1:0-4387 GCA_964580495.1 uncultured Candidatus Saccharibacteria bacterium | reverse complement strand
ATTAATGCTCTACATTCACCACAATGAATAATACCGGTAAACGGGTGATTGTGTCGTTTCGGTCGTGGTTTATCTCCATTACGACCCAAAAGATGCTGCACGCGCTCATATTGCTCAATAGTAATCATTGGCTCGTGTGTGCCTTGATATGTTTGTCCATTCCATTCAATTAAGCCGGCATAAAACTTACTTTTGAACATGCTATGCATGCCCGAAAGCGATAATGACTTTCCACCTCTTCGCTTCCGCTGGATAGTCCGGAAACCCCAGTCTTCAGTTGCAATTTTCAAAATTTGGCGCACCGAGTATGTACCAGTCAGCATCATGAACCACATTTGTTTAACTTGATCGAATCTTTCGGGATCTTTAACTATAGTTTTATTCAACTGATCATTTATATAACCAATCCTAGCTAAGTTCGGTTGTTGTCCTTTTTCTAATTTGCTTAGCATTCCGCGTAAAGTGTTTTTCCGCAAATCAATAATAAATTGATTGGCCATACCGCTTTCCACACTAAACAGCAGCACATTGTCTTCGGGTCGGTATTCTTTATCTATGGTTTGAATGGATTTTATGATGTTGCTTTGTAGAAGCCATTGAATTTTTGCGCTATCGATCGGATTTCGCGAAAGACGATTGATTTGCCAGCAAAGGATACCTTCAGCTTCGCCATTTTCGATACGGCTCACCATTTCGGCAAAAATGGGTCTATTATCCGGCTTCTTGGCAGATCGTGCTTCAGTGTAGACTTTTACGATCTCAAAGCCAGCATGGGCAGCCATACCCTTTAGGCGATTTACCTGATCGTCAATTGATTGCACCTGTCGGTCTTCGCTTTCGCTAGACTTTCTAGCATACAGGAAATACTTGATCGTGTTTTTATTCATAAGCTTAATTTAATACTTAATAACCCAAAGTGGAAGAACCCACTCGAAAATCAGAACTAAGATCCTTTCATAATGATTTGCACTATACGAATCAATTTCATGCCATGATTAAGAGCTTCTTCGCGGGTGATTTTCTCCCCGAAATTTTTTTCCCAGATTTCTATAAAGTTGTCGATCTGATCTGTGGTGAGCATAAATTACCAAACGAAATTGGCTTTTAACCTAACTTTGGCCTTTGATTGATTGGTTTTTCAGGTTTTGGTATTCGTGCAAAGCTCGATAAAAACCGCGCGAAAGTGTCGCATTATAGCGTGAAAGTAAATCCAAACTTGGGTTTCTATATGCAAAATTAGAGAATAATTCAGCGAATTCTCTGGTATCAGCAGAGAATTGTGGTCTACCAGCAAAGTCAAAAACATCATTTTCGAGCTTAATGAATCGCCTAAGTCGCCAGTATGAAACCACTACTTGCTCTGCGAGCATCATCTCAAGTATCGTTTCAGGATTCAGCTCCGCTAAAATGCGTTTGGCCATTTTATTGAAAGGCCGTTGATCTTCTGGCTTAAGGATCACTGTTTTTGCAAGTAATCCATGTTTGATTGAATTTAGTTTGTTATTCATGGCAGCCATAATCTGCTAAATAAAATTTAGCCGGCAAAGTTAACTTTTCTCCATGCTTTTCAATCCATTCATCTATTTGTTTATCGGAAGCCGTCAACTTTGGGAATATGTGTTGACCTGCATAATTCATATGGGCTAAATGTAACTCGGCATTTACAGGAGGATCGATAAAATATACGCATTCACCCAGTTGGGTTCTGTACTTTCGGTGTGATCGTTTAATTTGGTGTTGAAGTTCGAGCAAATCTCGTAATTTCACTGGCCACATGTCCCCAAAGCGCTCCTTTAACGCTAGTTCTCTTGCTTTTTTTGAGTCAAAATGTGCTCTACAGCACATGCAAATGATCCTGCCGTAGTTCGTTACTCCAAGCGAGCAACAAGGCAACCATTTGTCCAAACATTGTGCGTAACACATTGTGGCAATTTGTCCTTTCTGTTAAACCATTACCAATTTACCTAATGCGAACAGGGTACTAAGTTGGTAATTTGGTAAAACATATATAATGCTAAATTAATTTATTGCTGTTTTCTTCTTCCTTGTCCGGCAAAAAATACATATGTGGCCTGCTTTTTTCTTTCACATGCACTAAACCCTCATTCCGCAATTCTCTGAGGGCTTCGGATGTGTTCTTTTCTCCAATGTTCCGCTCCTTCAATAAGACTTCCAAAAGCTCAGGCCGTGATTTTGCACCAGTATGCAATACATCCAGAATGAATTCTTTCGCTTCATCTTTTTTAGAATCTTTTTCTTCAAATTGGCCCAAGTATCTGAATGCAACGCGCAGCTTTGTATCTTCATTTGTAAATTCTTCCATGACGATTTTGAAAGGTTTTGCTTCCTTACCGAGCCTGTTTTTGAGTTGGTATAGCGAAATTTCTCCAACTTGGTTCTTTTTGATCATGATTAGAATTTCCGCGCCGCCTACTTTGTACTGTGATCCAAACAAGTGTTCTCTTTTTGGAGTTTTGCCGTCGAATCTTTCGGGTTTGCGCAAGTGGTCCAAAAATATCGTTACGATACCCTTGTTGTTGAGCGGTTTGAGTTTTTGTAAAAACTGGATTACATCTTTAGCGTCATCATCCTTTGTCTTTCCAGCTACTGCTCGGAAAGTGTCGATAAATATGACTTCGATTTTATGTTCAATTACAAAGTCGATAAGCCATTCGGCATTTTCATCTTCGTCTAAGTTAAACATGTCTTTGTTCATGACCCAGATTCTTCCCAAATTGTTCTCAAATCCCAAAAGCTGACCTCGCCGGTGCAGTTCTGATTTTGCCATTTCTTGGTTTATGTAAAGCACAGTTGATTTTTCTGTTGAAAATTGCCCTAAGTAATCTGTGCCAAATGCTAAACTTCTCGCCATATCCATTCCGATCCAGCTTTTTCCATCACCAGATGAACCTGCAAGCATCACGATCCCTTGGTCTGGAATTAAGCCTTCAATTCTCCATTTTGGTTCTATGAATTTCTGCGCAGCAAAAACATCCCAGAGTTCTGGTTCCTGATCGATTTCATCAAAGTTGTAATCATTGTCTGGCATATGAAGTAAAATTAAAACCCCATCACAGGCCATGAGGCTTACGATCAAGTGGCACCTCACGACCCCTGATGGGGTATTGATCGTAAATTTAGGCCGTAAAACAAAAAACCAGCACCTATAAAAGTGCTGGTTAATTGATAAATAGATAGAAATAATAATACTTTTATAAGTGAATTATTACCTCGACTTATTTATCAATGGTACTTGGTTGTGGGGTTGGATTTGCGAAAGAACAATCAAACTGATTATATTTTATAATCGGATCGAATTGCTGTCAAGGTGGAATTTCGATATACTATTAAAAAATAGAGCCTAAACCAAGTAATTGGCATGGCCACACAAAACCATTGGAAATAGAGACGGTCATCCGTCTTGCTAACCATTCCAATGGTTATCTGCCGAAAGGTAGGTACGGCAAGCGGGTGGCCTTTTGTGTATCCGCTTGCAGAAAGGTATTATGGAATTTACAAAAAAATATTGGCGCGAAAGCATTGGGGTAGTTATTGTCCTAGGTTTAGTTTTTTACTGGTTTGAATACAGGCCGATGTCGATAAGAAAATACTGCGCGAACCAATTGATTAAAGCCAATCCAAATATTCATTGGACATCGAGCGATTTTCAAGGAGCTTATATGATCTGCTTAGCAGAGAAGGGGTTAAAATAATAAAACCCTTTAAAAAGCGGCCAGGAGCCGCTTTTTATAATACCCCTTGACAATAATATACATACGGGTCTATATTGTAATAGCGTTATGTATTTATATAAATTAACCCTCTATTTATAAAATATGGCCAATAATATATCGAAAAGAGAAAGGTTCAAGAAGCTGGCTGAATATAGAACCAACGAGGTTCTAAAACGACTGAAAGTTTTAGGTAATTGCGCAAACAGAAGTGCCTACGAGTACAATGAAGATGATATAAAAAAGATCTTCGCGGTAATCGAACAACGAATTAAGGAAGTTCGCGGTAAGTTTACCTTCTCAAGAAGGGATAAGGAATTTAAATTGTAATTTTATGTTGAAACTCCAAATATCACCAAGAATAATTTTAAGCATTGCGAGTCTTTATAATGATGTAAACAGGATTTTCATGGAGTATATAGATAACTCCTTGGACAGCGCTGAAGCATTTTATGACAGCAAGCTTAACGAATATACAAAACCTATTTATATAACCCTTGCTGTTGAAGGCGAAGGCTTTAAAGACGGAAAAGTCTATATTGCTGATAATTGTGTTGGTATAACCAATTTAAATAAAATAGTTCAAAGTATCGGAAATTCAGATAAGAAAGCCCAGGCATGGACTAATGGTCAATTCGGTTATGGTATTTACTCCT
>CAZOKE010000020.1:0-14854 GCA_964580495.1 uncultured Candidatus Saccharibacteria bacterium | reverse complement strand
CGAACGACAAACTAGCAATCGAAAAACTTGAAGGCAATGCCGGCGATGCAATCACTTTTGATAAAGTTTTGCTCACAGCTGACGGTGATAAGGTCACAATTGGCAAGCCGCTAGTTGCAGGCGCAAAGGTCACTGGTAAAATTCTGGCCCAGTCCAAAGCCAAAAAACTCGTGATATTCAAGTATCGCGCCAAGTCGCGGTATCGCAGGAAAACCGGCCATCGCCAGAACCAGACCGAAGTTTTGATTGAATCCATTGCTTAAAACAAGCCCTCATTTGAGGGCTTGTTTTTTTGGTGCTATGCTGTTAATGCTTACGCTTAACTCAAATAACCGGAACAAAAAAGGGGGTGATACAAATGAAAGCACTCCATATTATCACTTGGATTTTGATTATCATCGGGGGCCTAAATTGGGGTTTGGTCGGGGCGGCACATTTTAATTTGGTCGAGAAGATTTTTGGAATGGGTACGCTTACCAACATAATTTATATTTTGGTAGGATTGTCAGCATTGTATGAATTGTTTACCCATTTTTCTCGCTGTAAAATGTGCGGTAAATCCGACGCGTCCAAGCCAATGGGCATGTAATCCGGCTTAGGAAATTTTCTTAAAGAATATATAAAAAACCAGCTCATCAGAGTTGGTTTTTATGTTTCTTAATTCTTAACTTTTCGTAGTTCGTAGATGTTTAAAATTCCTGCCGGCCCTCAAGGGCTTTGGATAAGGTGTATTCGTCGGCGTATTCCAAATCCGCGCCCATGGGGAGCCCGCGGCCGATCCGCGTGACTTTTACGTGCGAGTACTCCGGAGCTTTCAAAAGTTTGGAAATGTACATGGCCGTGGCTTCACCTTCCAGGGAAGGGTTGGTGGCAATAATGATTTCTTTCGGCTTTGCTGAATCCGAAACTCTCGATAAAAGTTCTTTGATTTTGAGATCCTCTGGGCCGACTCCTTCGAGCGGAGAAATCACTCCGTTGAGGACATGGTAGACGCCGCCGAAATTGGAAATCTGGTCCATAGCCACCACATCCATGGTGTCTTCCACCACGCAAATCAAATTTTGGCTGCGGTTGTGGTCAGTACAGATTTTGCAGGGATCGGCTTCGGCCATGTTGAAGCACGTCGAGCAGTAAATAATGTTTTTTTGGAGTTCTAAAACGGCATTGGCAAATTCGGCTATATCGAGCTGCGGCTGCTTGAGCAAATAAAAAGCCAGGCGGCTCGCGCTCTTGGGCCCTATGCCGGGGAGCTTGGAAAATTGGTTTATGAGATTTTGGATCGATTTCGGTAATGTCGCCATGTTTAAAATTTTAGATGTTTTTGCCTATCCCCGCAAGCACAGGCAATTATAAATTAAGAAAATAAAAAAGGGGAGTAGTAGTACTCCCCATGCATCAGCCCTGCTGCCTCCATCCGTCGTTTGAAGCAGACACCCGGTGGAAATCGAACTCTTCGTCCACCTCTCCTTCCGGTTCGCGGTCGGGCCGCGCTTCCATTTCGGGGACCTGATTTTCAGACGCGTTTGTTTCTTCGTCCACGTCCCCCTCCTTGGTTGTAAGGATTAGCTTACGCTAGCAAAAACCGCGTGTCAATCCAAGGTTCTTTATTTGTGATATGTGTTTTTGTTTGTTAGGATTTACATAATCCAAATCAGGAGGTTTCCGAATTGGATAAGAAACCGAGAAAGGACAATCCGCCGCCGGAAAAACAAAAACCCAAGCAAACTATTGGCTTTCCTGAAGAGCCGTATGAGTTTGCAACGCCGGAATCCGATGCGCCCGAACACGAGCAGATCCGAGACCCGGATCCGAGCTAAAAACCAAAGCCGGAGCAAAAACAACTTTGCCCGGCTTTTCTTTTTGCTTAGGTTTTGGTATGCTAAAGCATCCTTTGAGGAGGATGAGTATGCCTAGGATCAGCTGTGGACGAGGACACAAGCAGAACAAGCTTTCGAAAACGAGACACAAACGCAAAAATTTGCGTTGCCGGAGATCTGGTAAGCTGAGGGGCAAGATTGTCCCGATTGGCGGCGGCGAAGTAGATCCCGATGCCCCGTACCCAGATGGTTACCTCGGCGAAGAGTTCCCAGTTAACACGCCTGATCCTGATGGCGAGAAGGTCTCTACTGGGAATAGCTGATTCCCCGGAGGGCGGAATGAGCAAACCCAAACCAAAGGTCCGGTACAAGCTGACAAGCTGCCGACCAGGAGAAAAAGGCCCGTATTTCAAGTGTGCAAGCGAGCCTGCGTTTCTGGACTTTGACGGAAACGCGCTTAAAGTGCTAAAAAGAGTTTTTGTTATCAAATTGCCGCATACACGAAAGTGATCTGCGGCTTTTTTCTTTTGGCTGTTTATGATAAGATTTATAGTCTTGAAGGAGGAGCAAAAATGGGGGAAATTGATCTGGTTCGCCTGACCAAGTTTATCCAGCGCTGCCGGGTGCAAGGATGGGCGGGCGGGCATACGGCTGCGGACGTAACGCGCCAATTTTTGCCCGGCCACGCAGAGTATCATTTTTACGAAGGCGGGCTGTATTATTTGGATAGCTTCTTCGGGAACGATTATTTCAGCGGACGTGAATTGGTGTGGATGCAGAGTCCGGAAGGGGACAAGCCGCTTTGGGGCTTCGCTTACCAAGGGCGGATAATGCCCGGGGTTGTCGATGAACTCGCCCGAGGAGCATATGGGATGCTCAAACTTATGCTGCTCGAAGGGGCGCAAACAGAAATGTTTATCCCGCGCGGCCCGCTGGCTCGCAATATGCGGCCCTCTTGGAGGTATTACAGCAGCTGGCGAGGCAAACTTGCGTATTGCCAAGGCGAAGAACGCCTGATGTACAGAGGGAAGCGAGTTTACCAAGGCTCGTACATCGGCAGCCTGAATAAGATCTGACAAAAAAAGCGGTAAGGACCATAATCCTTACCGCTTAATTTTTTATAGATCGTTGTCGTCCCAGTAGCGTTTAATAAGCCAATTTTTGTAATGCCTCCCGCGCTGCACAATCATCATTATGTAAAGGCCAAGCACAATTAAGATTACCGGACCGAAAATAGACCAAAACGATCCAGCGATATGTATTATGTTAAGGTTTTTAAGAAGTATGACAATGCCCAAAACAAGCAGAAAGAGTCCCAATAGCATAGGTTTAAATTAATAACTGAAGTTATTATAGCAATTTTCCAGAATTCTTGAAATTTTATTAATTGTGGTAAAATAAAACAAACGCTTTTCGGAATGAAATGACAAAACAAAACTGGGTTTTTATTGGGATTTTTGCGGTAGTTTTGGCCGGTGCGGGCGCGTTTTGGATCGTCCGGTACCAGCAAAAGACCGATTATAAACAAAATAATACGACAGCTCGGATAAAACCGACGAAGACGTATTCCGTCACAGGAACTGTGGCTTCTTTGTCGCAGGCGACCTCCAGCTTGGTCTTGAAGCAAATTGTTGTGGAGCGAACCGGCAATACTAAAGCCGCAAACGTCTCGATCCGGAACCGGACCGTAAGGTTTACTCCACAGACGCAAATCATTTCAGAAGATTTAAACCATCGCCAAAAAATAGCAAAAAGCAATTTGATCAGCGCCGGCTCGTATATTGTGGTCTATACAAAAATTGATCCTTCCGGGACCGGTGACATTGCGGCAAATGAAATTGTGATTACCCCAAAAACCCCGATTGCCCCTCCTAAATTTAAGAGCTAATTCCATGGCCACATCCAAGAGAATCTTTTTTTTCAGCTTATTGGTTTCAAGCCTGATCGTTTTTCATCACAAAACGTACGCTCAGCAAGCAACTTGCAATGTCCTGGTTGATTCGAATCAACCGACGAATTGGACCCTGACCGGACCAGGAGTCAATATCACAGAGAGTCAAAAAACTTACGTGCAATATTCCCTGCCTGTGGCACAATACAATATTTCAGGCTTTTCCAATTTGTCGGGATTTTATAACCCGCCAACTACATACACGTACCCGACGGGACAAACCGGCACGACGGAAACTTGTGTAAATCCGGGAGACACGATTGAATTCGTCATTGTTTATAATTATATAAACCCGCCGCCTCAAGACACAGAACCACCACAAATTACAGGTTTCAACGTTAACCCCACGGCTTCCGATAATACCGTTACGGTCAGCGTGGACGCGGTTGATACCGGGGGTTCTCATTTGGCCTTCGCTGAATTTTGGAGGGCTAATTACAATAATGCTAATTGTTCCGGCACCGGCAACACCGGCGGGTGCTCCTGGACCGAAGTGGGGATCGCCACAGCGCCGACTGATGCTAATGGCAATTATATTTCTGACGGCCCATGGACAGGTTCAGTAACCGATAATCCCGGCACTGGATTGTATTTCTATGGAGTCCATGTAAAAGACGGGCAGCAAGCGCTAAATTGTTCTGCTGATATTCCCCAATGCCGCACAACTGAACCCGAGCCGATATTTGCAAATATACGCCTAGGTACCGTTACAGTGCAGTCAAACATCCCTACGAGCTGGCATTTGGATGGGCCGGCTCCGGATGGCAACTGGGTAATGACGCCGATTGATGGGACTGACGGCACGACCCCGGTCAGTTATTGGCCCACAGAAGTGGGGAATTACACCATCAGCCAGGTGCCAACTCAGGTCGTATTCAATGGCAATTTTTATAACTTGGTTAATATAGGAGGGGGTACGACCCAAACTTTGGATGTGGGACAAAACATTGTTTTCAATATAATCTACAGCCAGGGTTTGTTCCCACCGTCCAATTTAACAGCTGATAATTCCACTTGCCAAAAGATAAACTTGTCATGGACCAATAGTTCAAGCAGCAATAATGGGTTTAATATTTACAGGGGGACTGCCAGCGGTCAAGAAACACTTCTCGACTCAGTTGGGCCTAATGTCACAACCTATACGGATTCTAGCGTTGTGGCAAATACAACGTACTATTATTATGTTACAACCTTTACAAACTCACCCCAAATGGAGTCAGTGCCTTCCAATGAGACTCCTGGGACTGTAGTGCTCTCATGCAAGGCCAATTTCAGCAACTCTTCTTTTGTGGTGACGCAAGTCACTTCCAAAGGAGTTACTTCGCCTTATAATTCGTCGATGCAGCTTTATAACGGCGACATACTTACGTGCCAAATTACGATTGTGAATACCGGCCCCAGCACGGCACATGTCAATTATCTCACGGATACCGCAAGCTCAAATTTGGTCAACTTGGCAAACGTCAACGTCGACGCTCCGGGAGCAATTTATAGTGGCATGTCGGGATCATTGCCTAAAGTCCAATTTAATTTAGTTGGAACCAAAGGGGTTGGCAATCCGGACTGGGTGGTCACTTTCCAGATCACAATTAACTTAACCAAGGCCACTGAAATTTTAACCCAGCAGGCCGATATCAATTACACTGACAGCACCGGCACTTACAATCAACTTGTGAATATGCCAAGTATAATAATAAGCGGCAAAAGCGCGCCTCCATTCTTCAAGGAAATATCCCCATAACTTATATAAAAAACCGGCTTTAGCCGGTTTTTTACTCTATGCCTATCTGTGCCAGCATGGCTTCGTCGGTACTCGGGGTTTTGGCCAAGTTTTTAAACGATGTCTTATCGCCGTCGAAGTAGAGTTCCACTTCGCCGGTGGGGCCGTTGCGGTGTTTGCGGATTAGGATTTCGGCAATGTGCGGCTTTTTGCTGTCTTTGCCGTTGTACATTTCGTCGCGGTAGATGAACATGACCACATCCGCATCCTGTTCGATGGATCCGGATTCGCGTAGATCCGACAGCTGCGGTTTTTTATCGCCGCCGCGCTGCTCCACTGCACGAGAAAGTTGGGACAGCGCCAGGATTGGGATATTTAGTTCTTTTGCCAAGACTTTCAGTGACCGGGAGATTTCCGACACTTCCTGCACGCGGTTGTCTGTGGCATGGCCTTGCATCAGCTGCAGATAATCCACCACGATCAAGTCTAAATCGTGCTCAGCCTGCAAGCGGCGGGCCTTGGTGCGCAATTCCATAATGTTTAGTGCGCCCTGGTCATCGATGAATATAGGAGCTTCTGAAAGCCGGCCCAAAGCATGGCCGATCCGCTCAAAGTCATTGTCTGCGCCAAAGTCGCTTAGCCGCCCGGTGCGCATTTTCCAAAGGTCGACTTCAGCCTCGGCCGAAAGCAGGCGGTCGACCAATTGGTCTTTGCTCATTTCCAAAGAGAAGATCGCCACGCCTTTTTTATGCTGGACCGCCACGTTGCGGATGATATCCAAAGCCATGGAAGTTTTCCCCATAGATGGGCGTGCGGCGAGAATTACCAAATCGGATTTTTGCAAGCCGCCAAGTTTGCTGTCCAGGTCGGTGAAGCCGGTGGGAACGCCTCGTAATTTGCCTTTTTCACGGTGCAATTCGTCCAGGCGGTCAAAAGTCTCATGTAAAATTTCGGAGATCGAAACGAAATTCTGTTTCAGATATTTTTGCGACACGGAAAACAGCTTCTGCTCGGCCGAATCCAGCAAAGTTTCCAGGTCAGTGTCTTCCTGGTATCCGAGTGAGACTATGTCCGTGGCTTGCGAAATCAGGCGGCGCAGTGTGCCCTTGCGCCGGACGATGTTGGCATAATGCACGACATGGGCCGCGGACGGGACCACGTTAACGAGGCTCGAGAGGTAACTCATGCCGCCAATGATATCCAAGGAAGCGCCTTCTTCCAGTTTGTTGGCCACAGTCAAAATATCTATCGAAGCCCGCTCGTCATAAAGCCGGATGATCGCCTGGTAAATTATGCGGTGCTTTTCTTCGTAAAAGTCTTCGGCCGTGATCAAATCCGCAATTTTTATGATTGCGTCTTTATCGAGGATCAATGATCCGAGCACTGATTGTTCCGCTTCCAAGCTTTGAGGCGGCACGCGCCCGACCCAGTTTTCGACTTTGGTTTCTTGTTGTTTTTTGGTTGCCATATTTAGTTGTAATTTTGTGAGTCTAGTCTTGGTTGTAATTCAAAATTCCGAAAACGTGTGTCGTTATTATGTTTGCATAAATAAATTTGAGCAAGCCTGTGGATTCTGGGGATAGTGGGGATAACTATTAACCATTCCGAGCGAGCCCTCTTGTGTAAAATCAGGCGAGCCGAGGAATCGCTCTCAGATGGGTTACCCTTGCAGAGGGATCCCTCCACTCCTTTCACTAAACCTCACTGGAGTCGGTCGGGATGGTTGCTAACCTGCAACGTTGGATAGAGGTCAATCCACATCGGATTTAAAGTTACGATTCGAGTTTCTTTCTTGTTTCGATTCCACTTTTTTAGTTGCTTCTCGCGGGCTAAAGCTGAGTCGAAATCTTCACCTTGCTCGAAATAGACAAGTTTATGACACTGGTATTCTTTGGTAAAACCTTTTACTAAATCGTTCTTGTGCTCCCAAACTCGTTTTATCAGATCCGTTGTAAATCCGATATATAATGTTCCACTTTCGCTTGCCATAATGTAAACATAGAAATACATAAAAAGCGGCCTTGTTGCCGCTTGATTAAACCTATTCACTTTCATATATTATACACCTAAAACCGCAATTTGTCAATGTTTATGGGGCTGGATTGACCCCGATCTCAATATTTGTTAATATGATTTGTCAAAAGGAGGACAGCATGGATCCTTATACACAAGCGCAAGTCTATCAGTGGTTTGAGTCCGCAAACCACGGGCTGGCTTGGGCGGCTGTAGCTTGCCTTTGCTTTTCGGTTATTTGCTGTTGTCTCATAGGAAAACTTTCGCGATGAATGAAGAAATTCTAGAAGCCCTCGTCTGCATGCTCATCGCTGATCTGCCGTTCTACTGTGCCTTTGCGGCCAGCGAATGCTGTCAAAACCCATCGGACCTCGGCCGGTTCATGGCTGCGGCCATGGACAGATTAGGCCCCCAATTCCATGTCTACTGCCAGCTGATTGAGGGGCAGACATACGTTTGCATGGAAATGAAAGATCCGGAATGGATCGAGTTTGAATCCCGCCAGCATTGAAATTAGTTGGCGGGTTTTTTTATCCACTACTTTGATCAGTAATATTATTAATTAAATTGTTATTTTCGCAGTTACAAAGTGGTGCTGGATTTAAAAAATGACCCGCAGCTCTCAAATCTGCGGGTCTAAAAATTACGGCTATGAAGCCTTGAAAGTCGATTCCAGCTGCTGGACTTCATCCCTGGCCTTCAGAGATTCTTTGTGAAGCTCGATTGAATGCTGGATGGCCCGGATCCTGACCGTCATGCAATTCTTGCAATTGCAATCGGGGTCATAAGGATGGGATCTCGAAATGCGGTGAAGAGTGGAATCGTCCGGGAAAAGACACATGGAATCCTCCGTGCCCTTAAGTTTAACAAAAAATCAGGTTTTTGGTAAACAGTTATAAACTTTTTTGTTCCTTCCAGGAACCGAAGTGTCCATTTTTTTTTCTAGAAAAAGAAATGGACGAAAGAAAAAGTCGCGACCCTGAAAAATTTACCAGAACTTTCTAAGCTCGCTTGCTACCTCCACTACGGCCTAATCGGCCTACGTTGATTTACCCAACGCTGCGCTCGCTTGAAATTCTGACTAAATTTTTCAGACGGTCGCAGAAAACCAAGTCCAAACCTTATAACTTTAAAATTTCTTTTTGATCCTGAAGCCCTCGGGAGTGTCCTCGATCAGATAACCGTTGGATTCAATAGCGCGGCGGAGCTCGTCGGAACGCACGAAATCCTTGGCTTTGCGAGCTTCCTCACGTTCGTCGACTAAGACTCTCACTGTGTCGGGAATTACTTTTGCGGCTTCCCAAATTTCCTTGAGTTTTAATCCCAGTACTTGATCCAATTTAAACAAGGTCTGAAGCTTGGCAGAAGACGGGAATTCGCTATTTTTCATAAGTTCCCATACGATGGCCAAGGCTTTCGGGGTATCCAAATCGTCATTGATTGCTTCGTAAAAATCTTCTTCGATCTGCGCACAACCAACTTTCGGTTGATCATAGGTGGAAATTTCAGAATAAAGATTATTCAGGGCGTTTTCCGAAGCCTGCAAGCTTTCCTGTGTGAAATTAAGTTTGGACCGGTAATGGCTGGTCAGCACGAGATAGCGGTAGGCCAGCGGATTGAATCCGCGGTCAACAATATTTTTCAATGTCAAAAAATTTCCTTCGGACTTGGCCATTTTTTCGTTCTCGATCAAAAGGTGTTCGCCGTGGACCCAATAATTTGCAAAAGGCTTGTCTCCGGCAGCTTCCGATTGCGCGATTTCATTCGTATTGTGAGGGAATTTCAAATCAATGCCGGCCGTATGTATATCAAATGGCTGGCCTAAGTACTTAGCACTCATAGCAGAACATTCGATGTGCCAGCCGGGGAAACCTTCGCCCCAGGGGCTGTTCCAGCGCTGGATATGATTTTTGTACCTGCCAACAGCCTTAAACCAGAGCACGAAGTCGATCGGGTTTTTCTTTTTCGGGTCTTTCACGACTTCCTGCCTGGCCCCGAGCATCATATCATCGAGTTTCTGTCCAGTGAGCTGGTTGTAATCAGGAAACTTGGAGACGTCAAAATATACAGCTTCATCTGATTCGTAGGCAAAACCTTTTGTCATCAGAATTTTTATAAGCTCAATTTGGTCTGCCACATGCTCCGAGGCCTTGGGCATAACGCTTGGCCGTTTGATGTTCAGAGAGTCTAAATCAGCTAAGAAAGATTCGGTATAAGTCTGCGCTATTGCCATGACGTCTGCTACTGTCTTGGCATTTTTTTCCATTTTATCCTCGCCGGTATCGGAATCGGAGGTTAAGTGGCCGACATCAGTAATGTTCATGACCGCATTTACTATGTAGCCGTTGTATTCCAAAGTCCGGCGCAGGATGTCATTCATGATCATGGTGCGCAAGTTGCCGATATGGGCGTAGTCATAGACTGTGGGTCCGCAAGCATAAAACCCGACTTTGTTGTCGGAAATAGGACTAAATTCTTCAATTTTTCGTGTCAACGAATTAAATAGCTTGAGCATAGGCAAAGTATACCAAAAATAGCTTAGTTTGGAAGTAATACTTTATTTTGTTATAGCCACTTCTTTTTCCGGAAAAAGAACAGCATTCCGGCCAAAGTCAGGAATAAAACGCTTAGGAAAACCAACCCTAATTGTATGTCGGTTGTGAATCCGAAATATTTTTCGATATAGTCGCGCTCAAAGAAAATCAGGACGTCGGTGACCATGGTCAAGGCGGAGATAATGACGGAAAGCACTGTCAAAACTTGCAGGACATCATTGATGTTGTGGCTGGCCAGGGATTGGTTGGTGTCTTCGTATGATTCCACTGTTTCTTTGTCAGAGGCCAGGACGTCCCAAATGTTTTCCGCAGTCTCAATCAAGTTTTGGAAATAAGCTTTGGAATCTTTAAACATCATGTAATCGCGTTTTTGGTGCGCCAGCTTGCTTAGCACAAATTTATGCATTTTCATAATCCGGCGATAGACGATTATATTTTTCTTGAGCTTGGATAATTTATGCAAAGTGTTTATGTCCAGCTGGAAAGCGTCTTTGCCGGCATGGATAATTTCCTTGTTGATGTGGTCGAGGATAGGGAAACTCCTTTTGAACAAAAGCTCCAGGATGGAAAAGAGCAGATATCCGGAGTTGGAACCCATGTATTGGGAACGAACGTTGTCGTATTGGCTGACATTTTTTACCAGATTTACCAGAGTCTTCATGGACCCGTCGTGGATTGTGACCAAATAACCTTTGCCCACAAAAAAATCTACTTCAGCGGGTTTGATCTCAGAAGTTTCGCGGTTGAAGAACGGGAAAAGCAGGATTATGAAATGATAGGAATCGTATTCGTCGATTTTTGTCCGAACGGACTGTGCCACGACATCTTCGAAGTCGAGCGGATGGAACTTGAAATTATCCTTGAGGTAAAGGACATCGCTGTCGTCGGGGTTGACGATGTCGACCCACTTTAAATTTTTTGTATGTATGATTTTAACTGCCACACTTTTTGTTTCCTGTTTTATTTGCGATCCGAATGATCCGAATTTCCATCCGAATCTACAAATAGAGTTATGCAATTTGTAGCATTCGGATGCAATTCGCAGATTCGGATCGCTTCTTATATTAAACCATAAATCTATTCTTTAGTGAAATTGGCTTTAGCATGTCCAGATTTGCCAGAAATGAGACCCTTGTGTTATAATTTGGGCACGTTTGGACCGCAAAATTTGAGAAAAACATAAAAAATTTTACGATGGATAAGCAAATAACGCCTGAAATCCGGGCGTTTCTGGAAAAGCTCCTGGAAGACAAAAAAATATCTGTTGAAGGCGAGCTGAAACAGCAGATGATTTCCGATCTTTATGATCGATTGGAAGTTCGTTTTTATCAGCTAGTCATAGAGCATCTTTCTGTGAAAGAATTGGAGACTCTGGGCGAACTGGCCGACAAGGGCCAGGACGAAGTCCAGGGTTTTTTGCGCAAACACATAAAAAATATTAACGAAGTGTTTGGCCAAGCCATGAAGGAATTCGCTTCCGCTTTTTTGGAAGGCTAAATTATGGCGGAAAATAACGAACAATTAAAATACACTTTGGGAGATGCCTTCAAGGATTTCGTGCACAAAGAAAAAGCCAAACGAGATCCGGAATACCAAGGCGAGAACCCGCAAAATGACGAAGAAGTCAAAAAAGATTTGGCTAAATTGGGTTATGTCAAAGACGCGCAGCGAGAGGAAAGGGAAGATCTGCTGAAAAAGATCGCTACCATGAACCTTGATCCGGAAAAATTTAAGGATGTGCCGCTGGCCCAGATCCGCGCGTTTGTCCAGTCTCGAGAAATGCTCTTCAGCGAGCAAGAATTGGCGGGAAAAAGTTTTATGGATTTGGTCCACATGGTTGCGCAGCGCAAACGGGAGTTCAGAGACACTTTTTCACGAGAACTAAGGAATAAGATTAAAGGAAGAGCCACTCAAAGATTCCAACCAGAGATTCATAAGGATGCAGAAATCGCCACTCAATCTGAAAAAATCAATCTGGCCGATTTGCCGCCTACTTTTGCCGATATGCTCGTAAGGCAAGGCAAAGAAATCGGATTGACTGATGCGGATATACAGACTGTTTTGGATTCAGAAGACCCAAGCCAAACTCTGAAGGAAATACGTAGCCGAATAGAAGCCGCCAAACCAGTTCCGCCAAGGGAAAAGGACAATATTGAAAAATTGGCTGAGAATTTGGAATCGAATTTGAAACAAGACATCAGCGCTGAACCCAGACTAATAAAAAAGCAAAGGACACCCAATTTAGTGGAGTTGGAGCAAGAAGCCAAACTAAAAAACCTTCCCAGACAATTACAGGGATTGGGGATGAATGAATCTGAAATTGCTGAAATTATGGCCCACCCTGATCCAATTAAGGAAGCCCTCAATAGACGCAAAATTTTGGACAGGATTTTACCTCCTCAAAGCCCCGAACCTGTTCATGTTGAACCTAGTATTGAACCGCAAACGAGCCTCGCTCCCGAACCCGAACCTATACCTGAAACTGAACCTGAACCTCAAGTTTCGATTAAGAAAGAACCACTGTCGAGTCCAGCACCCAGAGCCGTTGGCGTAAATCGATACGACCCCAAACAAAAGACCGTGTTCGAAGGGGATATTTCGGGACTGGATCCCATTGAGAGAGCTCAGAAAAAAAAGCAACATGGCGGGTTTAGGAAAAAAGGTGACAAACCGGATCAGATTCTTCCCGATCCAATCGATTTTGGGGTTGATGATTCTGAAATTCCTGAAATTAAGAACAGATTGAAAATGCGGCCGAAACCATATCGGCAGCAGATACAAAAAACTGGAGCGCTGGAGCACGAAGGCGGTTCTGGGATTTCTGCCAGCGAACCAGAAGAAGATGAACCTGTTCCGGCAAACAGATCGGAGATGGTACCGCAGTCTGAACTTGCCCCGGAAGCGGTAAAAAAGTTTGGTTCTGAAATTCCTCCCAAAACTGAAACTGGACACAAAACCGAAACTGTCATTCAAACGAAAGCTGAGCTGGAATTACCCAAAGAAATCTTTCCCGAAATTCCGAAGCCTAAAGAGCCGGAAAAAATTGAAATCAATGGCCGCATAGTTGATGTTAGCCGGATTGTGGAGCAATATTCAAACCGCCTGGCAGATGAAAAAGTCCGCGAGATGCTGGACAATTCTCGCGGGCTCAAGCGGTGGTGGCTGAGCATGAGCGAAGAAGGGCGCCGGTTATGGTTTAGGCGTGAAGCCGAAGCTGAAATTTCCAAGCACCGCAATTTGAATGTGCTCATCCAGCAGCGCATGCTCGGCAGAAAAGATGTCATTGTGGGAGATGAAAAAGTCAATTACGAAATTCTGGATGAGGTGATCACATCGTACGAAAAAGATTTTGTGGATGCCCACGAAAAAGGCGAAATAGTGAAGGATCCGGAAATCGAAACGACTTTGGCCGACATGTTTTATCGCCATGCCAAAGGCGAGTTTAGATCCCGCAAAGAATTTGAAGATGCGATCGCCAACTCGCCAATTTACGATAGATTGCATGGCAAGAAATTTACCAAAGACCAGCAGCGTGAAAAAGAAAAAATGGGATTGCTTTATGCCAACAATTTTTGGCAATTAGCTGAAAATTATAAAGATAGAATAGAAAAAATTATTGCAGAGCAAGGACCAGAAAATGCTGAAGGCGTAAGGACCTATCTTAGGAGCATCATGAATCTCGATTTGCACCTTGGGTTAGCGCAAAAGGATTTGTTTAATGACATGCCGAAAGGCAAGCTGACATGGGCGCAAGAATTTTTCGTAAATAAAGCTGAATCAATTCCGATCTTGAACAAAGCAATAGCTAATCCGCTGGGGTATGCAGTATTTGGATCGTTGTTGGGGCAGGGCGCTGCAAAAACAGCTGTTCGTGCTGGTTTGATTACGGGTACAGCCATATTTTTTGCACCAACGACGGCAGCCCTGTTGGCTGGTGGAATGACATCGGGATTGTTCATGTACGCGCGGCGTGGCCGCGACCTCAAGTATGATCGCGGCATGGATTTGCGCAGACAAGCCTTGGGTGAGCAATCCGGCGGCAAGCGCACAGATAAAATTCGGGAAAAGGGCGCATATGATTTTGCCTCTGCGGAAGATCTGACTCAGCGTCTGGACCATATTCGGGTCAAAGGAAGTGTGGATGATGATGACAGGAAATTCGTTGCCAATGTCTTGGCGCGGCTGGATTTGGAAAAGGAGTACCATATCGACCTCATCAGCGTGGACTTCAAAAACGGCGGAGAAAAGGGTACACGCAGGTTTGGAATGAATCAGCTGCGGGAAGCTTTGGAAAATGTCCGCGGCATGGACGGCCTGACTGATGCTGATGTTGCCAGGTTTATGCAAGGTGAAAGAAGTAATTTAATTGGCGACATTGAAGCGACAAATGAGAAGTTTGCTCAATTTACAAGAAGGGAGCAAATAAAAGCCGGAATTATTGGCGGAGCTATGGGGGTTGCGGCCGGAGCTTTGACACAATTTGGCTTCGACCAGTTGCGCGGCCATGGGTTGCCAATTTTCGACAGCCAAAAACATGGCTCGCTTATAGAAGGCGCGTGGCACAAATTGAGAGGTGAATCGCCGTTTGAAACTTATCAGGGTGCTCTGGTCGGCCATTTCGTAAACCACGGACCGGAAATCAAATTGCCGCCGGATTATCAAGTTTCGGATTATATGGATCATGGCCGGCATTTCGTGGACATTTTGGATCCCAACGGCAATCCCATGGCCGCTCATTTGGAAGTCGGGTCAGACGGGAAATTTACAGCTGAAGCTCTCCAAGCCTTGCAAAGCCATA
>CAZOKE010000019.1:0-21248 GCA_964580495.1 uncultured Candidatus Saccharibacteria bacterium | reverse complement strand
TCAAAATACCAGCTCCCCCGCGCAGAACCGGAAACAGCGATGGGACTTGCTATTAGCGTATATGGCAGCGGAGATTGTACCCAAATCAAATCATCGTTGCTGGCATTTAGCGCGCTGAAACTGACGACATTTATAATTCCGCCTGATTCTTGGCCTTGGACTTCGATTTTTTGTCCTGGTTGAAGTATCATCTGCCCGTTGAACCGCAATTCCTTTATCAAAGAAGCTGAACCTGGCTGTTCGTAAACCAAATACCAGGTGTTGGGCTTCAGGCCAGGGTTATTTTTCACCAAATTCCCGATCTCGTGAAAATTTGTGGTAACAGTGGTTTGCTGTTCCGGTGATTTCGAAAGTTTTTTACGCGATTCGAAATAATAAACGGCGCCAATGACTGCTGCAATTATTATGAGTATAAAAACTATTTTCTTTATCATAAATTTAGTATTAATGTTGAATCGCTGTAAGCTTTTAGCGTTAATTTTACGAGTTGGCTTTAAACCTATATACGAACACAAGTCAAAAAAGCAACAAAATTCAACACCATTATACTCCTATTGCTCCGGTTGTCGATAGCACGAAAAATACCAGACGTTGACAAATAGCCTAACGTGAGCTATGCTATTATGCTCTTACAAATTGCCAAGGAGGCACAAAAAGTGTACAAATGGTGTTCCGTTCTTGTTATCATACTGCTGTGCACTGCATGTGGGTCAAACAGCATGCCTGTCTCGCCGAGTCAACCGACTCAAGCGAGTGTTCCCGGCTCCGGATTGTCGACAGTGATGCTCACGACTCCAAGCAACACCTGGACCGGGACGACGACGGCCAACGACGGTCCAACAGGAACCGTGACCGTTGTGTTTGGCACGTCAGGCTCAGTAGTCTGGACTGGCAAAACCGGCACATTCAACGGGACCTTCAAAGCGGACAATCCGGCTACTGGCGCAATCACGATCACTGTCACAGGCAGTGGCACTGCCGCAAGCTGTGTCTATACGGCAGCAGGCACGGTCAGCAGCGGTGTCATTGACGGTGCCTACACCTTGTCGGGATCTTGCATCGACAAATCGGGCCGCGGGAAATTCCATCTGGTGCAAGGCCCGCCGACAACGAGTTGCCAGGCAACAAATCAGACGCTGACCGCAACGACTGCGGTCAATCCAACCAACGTTGTAGCAACCGCATCCCCGTCTTGGACTGGGTCGGCCAATGCAACTTTGAACTGGGGCGACGGCACTAGCGAAACCGTCAATTCGGCAGCCAACTACTCTCACACTTATCCTAGGACCTCGGCAGATCAGACTTTCACCCTCACCCTGTCGTTTGCAGACGACCCGGCAAGCTGCAGCCGGACAACAACCGTGGCTGTTCCCAGGCTGCCGATGTTGTCCTGTTCGCCTGCCAGCCAAACCGGCGAGATCAACCAGACCCTGAATTTTACGGCTGCCGGAGGTTATGGGACCTATTCCTGGACCGCGCTGCATGGCAGCCCTGCCAGCGGCACCGGAAGCAGCTTCCATACCCAATATGGAGCGTCCGGAGCCTTCACAGTCGATGTCAGCGACGGCCACGACACCCAGCACTGTGCGGTGACGATCAACCCGCCGCATCAGGTCTGCGGACCGTTCACCTGGTCAGACCCCCATGCCACTCCAAACGGCCATGGCCAGTTGGTTTTCCAGCTCGACAATGCCGGAGACGCTACGGAGCTGGCATATGTCCAAACCCACGTCACTCCTTCCGGGGTCTTCTCCGGATTGAGCAAGATCGATAACGTCAACCAGACGTACTGGGCCGCGGACAAAAATTGGGGGGTGGTGCTGGTAAAATCCGGCACCTTCTACACCTTGTACACCAATGTTGTCGCCGGGCAAACCTTGCAATCCCCGAGCTACAACCAAAACGGCCAACAACAGGCTATCTCTCACGTGTCGCGGTTTGACTGCGGCTCGTAGAGTATTGCGCTGTTAAAAACAGCAATGCCGGCAAGAGCTTAAATCTTGCCGGCATTTTTTTATTCCCTAAAAAGTAAATTGTCCGTCTTTATAAATAATTTTTGGTTTTTTGTTTTTCCAGTGCGCCGTAATGGTCCTGGGAGCCGTTGAAATGACATCGGTATGGACCGAAGAGCTATTGAATCCCAATCGCTCTTTATTTTTTTTCGAAAGCTTGGCAGCATTACCGGCAAAAGTATCCAGATACGAATTGCCTAAAGCAATATGTGTATTGCCATTGGCTCCGCCGATGTTTTCATCATACAAAGTCTCTGCCATAAATTTTGTAATGCGAGAGAACCTCCGGTCCGTCATGGAAAATTCTCCTAGTTTGTCGGCATTTTCTGTGGCAATCATCTGCTTCAGAAGCTTTTCATTCTTCTTTGCGGTGGCATTTATCACGCGGCCATTTCTGAATTCAAGCCTTATCCCTTCCACCAAATTTCCATACCTATAAAGAGGCTGGTTGAGCCGGATCCAACCGTTTGTCCCCCGCCAATCTGGAGATGTAAAAATTTCAAAGCTTGGGATATTGCGCCCGCTACCGCCCAGCCATTTCCTTTTATCGCCAACCGTTATCCATAGGTCGGCATCAGGGCCTTCAATGTGGACTTTTTCAATTTTCATTTTATTCAAAGCTTGGATATGGTGATCCAGACTTTCAAATACTGATTGCCATTTTTTAATGGGATTGGCTTGATCCAAAAAACAGGCTTTGATTATCTGGTCCCAATATTGTTTGAGGCTCATTTTGGCTTCGCGCGCCATTGCATCCGTACCGTACAACCCCAAGGTCCAAGTAAATTTCCCCGCCTGCTCTTTTGCATCTCGCCATTCCATATACGGCTTGCGGGCTTGGCCCCGGGCCAAAATCTTTTTCGGATCGATTCCGGCCAAAGCCTGCAGATCTGTTTCACTTAGGATGACTATCAAATGGTCGATTTGGTCGACAAGACCACGAAAATATTTCGCTGGAAAAAACTGAATCTGGTGTTCCTGCGCATTAAGGAAAAACTCACGTTCAAAATTGTGGTCTTTATCCGTAGACGGATGGTAATCGTGAATGACATGGCCGCCGGATTTAATCACTTGCTTGTAAACTTCCAAATACAGCGGCTTGGCTGCTTCTTCCGCATAAATCATGACCACTTCATTGTGCCTAATTCCCCTGCCGGAATTTAAGGCAAAGTTCACCAAAACTTTGGCATAATTCTCCAAAAACTTTTTTGATGGTTTGTAAATCATATGGCAACTATAACAAAAAACACTGGCCATTGTCACCTTCTTTTTGTTCTCACATATTTCTTTCAGGAAAAAAAGAAGCTTTTCGCAAGATTTAATACCTCTCTGTTAAATCACGAAAAGCTTCGTATATTTAGATACAAAGAACGGGCACAAATATTTCATGCACCAAACTTTTATATCCTTAATTTATATATTTTGGTTTCTTTGGATTTCCCTTTTACCAAAACTGACCCTAATTCTTCGGTTTGGACGGCAATGGAGACCTTGGATTTAACCGCTTCGGAAATAATGATGTTGGATTTGTATTCTTTGTTCAAAGATTCCAGCCGGGAAGCCGTATTCACCGCATCGCCTATGACAGTATAGTCAAAGCGCTCTTTTGACCCCATATTGCCGACTATGACACTGCCGCTGTTTATGCCTATCCCAATGTCAATTTTCGGCAGTCCGCGCTTCTCTAAGCTTCCATTCAGAGTTTGCAGCCGCCGCATCATCCCCAAAGCCGCCTTAACCGCGCGGTCAGCTTGGTCCGGCTGTGGAATCGGAGCTCCCCAAAATGCCATGATGGCGTCGCCAATGAATTTATCCAGCACGCCGTCCGTGGCCAGAATTTCCGCAGTCATTTCTGTAAAATATTCCGCTAAAACAGAGGATAACATTTCCGGATCCATGCTTTCTGAAATAGTGGTAAACGAGCGGATGTCCGAAAATAAAACTGTGGCTTCGACGCGCTCCCCTCCCAATTTGAGCTCGTCCGGATGCCGCATAACCATGTCCAAGACCTGCGGAGAAAAATAATTTTTAAAATTTTGCCGGATCCGGCGTTTTTCCATTTCGGTTTGGTACAATTTATAGAAAGACCGGACAATATAAATCCCAAGCAGTGATACAACAGTCAGAAGATAGGGAAATGCCAAACGCGTTTGCCAAAACCCGAAGCTCAACAGCATGGCTGCGGCCAAAAACAGAACCAGAACAACAAAACCTTGCTTGTTTGAGCTCCGCGGCAAAATATATATTAGCAACAGTCCCAATATTATGCGCAAAACCCAAACATAAACGCTTGGAACAACCCTGATGTAATTTTGGGTGAGGAGGTTGTTGAAAACGTTGGCATGCCATTCCACTCCAGAGATGATCCCCACAGGAGTTTGCTGCACCACATCGTGGAGATCCGAAGCCGTGGCGCCCAAAAACACTATTTTGTCGGAAAAAATAGAGGGATCAATTTTTCCAGACAAAAAGTCAGAGGCCGAATAAGTAAGAATGGATCCGGCAGGCCCCGCAAAATTAATAAGTCCCCTGCCGCCTGGATCCGCATTAATTTTTTCCGCCAAAACTCTGGTGAAAGGCTGGTAGGGCCCGATTTGCTCCGGAAGCACGGAAGCCTGCCGGTCTGGGCCAAGACTCACATGCGTATGGCCCAGGGACACCGAACTTAAGTCTGCAAATTTTGGAATAGGCAGCAAAAAACTGCTGGGCAACTCCGCATTATTCATATAAACCGGTTCGGCAGGCAAAACGATAGGGGCCTTTGAATTTCTCAAACTTAAAGCCAAAGCCGAATCATTTGCCGCGTCTTGCGTTTCGGAAAAGTTGATGTCGATGGCAATCGCGCGCGCGTGGGCCAAATTCAGCTTATCTACGATAGAAGCTTCGATGTTTCTATCCCATGGCCAACGGCCCAAAGACTGTAAACTCTTGCTGTCTATCGCCAGGATTATGATGTCAGGGTGTGCTGCTTGGTTTTGCCGGAATAAATCTAAAGATTCATAATCGTATTTTTGGAAAATTGGCAATGCCAAAACCGCTAGCAATGCTGCAAACCCGATGCAGGCGATGATTTTAGATTTCATATTTGTTTATGGAATTGTAATGGTCGAGCTCGCTGTAACGTTGCCTGATGTGGAGGTAATGGTAGCACTTCCTTCCGTTCTTGGAGTGTAAAGTCCGCCGGAATTGATCACGCCTCCCGCAGTGCCTGTTGCTGACCAGTTTACGCTTTTCGAAATGTCTTGGGTTGAGCCGTCGGAGTAAACTCCGGTTGCCGTGTATTGGACCGTAGGCAAACCAACGTAAGTGGCAGCGGTTTGCGTCTGTTTGACATAGGAAAGCCGGATAGAACTCAATTGTTTGCTCACGGTTAAATCTATGCTATTCGAAACCACTCCCAAAACAGTCGCGTAAATCGTAGTCGTGCCGGCATTTATGCCGGTAAACCATCCGCTTGAAGAAATACTCCCGATTTGCGGACTTTGGCTGTAAGTTGCGGAACTGGATAAACTTGCAGTCGAATTATCAGAATAAGTCCCGGTAACCTTTAATAAAATGGAATTTCCAACCGTTACTGTGGTGGAGCTTGCGGTTAGACTCAAAGATACCAGTTTGGAACCGGCGGGAGCTGGCGGAGGAGGAGTGGTGCTGGTCTGTGCAGGATTGGTATTACCGGAATTAGAATTAGTGTTAGTGTTGGTTTTGCCTCCGGTATTCGTAGGCAAGCTTGTGGTACTGTTTGGCGCATTCTGGCTTTGATTAGAGCTGTCGGCACTTGGCGCCGAGTCTTGGATCGAGGAATCAAGCTTCTTGTCTTCATTTTGGTTGAACAAAATCCAATCATCAATGTCTGCTGGCGTAGCCGGGACTGGTCCCAAATCGAAATCTTCCTGCAGATTGGAATCTCGAATCCGGAAAATTTCTCCCTGATGCACGGTTTTAAAATCCGACTTCCCTGCCAAATTCACATCAACTTGGTGCTGGCAAACATATTCCACGTTTACCTGGTTTAAATAGTCCGTATCAAAACTGGTTCCCCTGACCGTGGCCTCTATGGACGGCGTCTCCACTTTGAATGTGGCGTCAGCAGCAAGCGGTTTGGGCTTGGCCCAAATCCTACCCGTTGTAATTTTAAATACAGCGCTCTTGATAGTTGATCCTTGGTAGCTAATATCCGCCACTTGCAATTCGGTGCCGGCTTCGAGTCGGATCACGCTGCCGTCTTTGAGAATAATCGAAATCCTGGATCCCGGAGCGACTTTGATCTTATCCTGCGCGCGCACCCCCAAGCCCGTTTTGCCAAAAATTGATTTGCTGGAACGGATAACTTCGGCGCTTCCGGAATAAATATTCAGGCTGCCAACCGAGGCTAGCGTGGTCTGGTACCAATAAAACAATCCGGCAGCGGCGATGATGATAATCCCGGCGATTAAGAGGATTTTTTTCATATGCAAGTATTATAAGCCAAAGCAAAAAAATAAAAAACGCCCCCATATAAAACCTGCAGTTTTATATAATTCAGGCGAGTTTTATGCGGCGCAGCAGCTGCGCGTTTAAAGCCACAATAATGGTGCTAAGCGACATAAGCAGCGCGCCAACTGCTGCCGGCAAAAATATTCCGAACAACCCTGCGGCCAACGGAATAGCGACCAAATTATAGCCACTGGCCCAAACCAAATTTTGCTGCATTTTCCTGTAAGTCGCTTTTGACAATTTTATGATTTTGATAATATCCCGCGGATCGCTCTTGGCCAAAATTATTCCCGCGGATTCTATGGCTACATCTGTTCCAGCGCCTATGGCAATGCCAATATCCGCTTGCGCCAGCGCGGGAGCATCATTGACCCCATCTCCCACCATGGCGACTTTACTTCCGTCTTGCTGCAGCGCTTTGACTTTATCGACTTTGTGTTCGGGCAAGACTTGGGCGAAAACTTCTTTGATTCCAAGTTCCTTGGCCACAAAATCCGCCACTCCTTGCGAATCTCCGGTCAGCATAGCAACCCGAATTCCTGCTTTGAGCAAATCAGCAACAGCCGGCTTGGATTCCGGCCGGATCAAATCTGCAGAAGTCAAAACACCAATAATCTTTCCCTCTGACAAGACATATATTACTGTTTTGCCTTGCTGATTTGATTCGTCGATATGAGCTTTCAATAAATCAGGAACCAAAGCCCCAATTTTTTTTATAAGCTGCGGCCCGCCCACTTGAATTCTTCTGCCTTCCACTATTGCTTCCACCCCGTGCCCCGGAATCGCGGCAAACTTTTCGGATTTAGACAAATTGATATTTTTTGATTTTGCAAAATCAACGATGGCTTTGCCAATAGCGTGCTCTGATTCTTTCTCGGCTGTAGCTGCAAAACGGATCAGATCATCGAGACTTGTATTTCCGTCCGGCCAGACGTCGACTATTCCATGTTCGCCTCGGGTCAATGTGCCGGTTTTGTCAAATAAAACCACATTAATATTTCTGGCAGATTCCAAAGCTAAGCGCTGGCGAACCAGCAGCCCGTTTCGGGCAGCCAAACTGGTGGAGATCGAAGTAACCAGAGGGACAGCCAACCCTAGCGCGTGCGGACAGGCAATTATAAACACAGTGACCGCCCGTTCAAAAGCAAAATTCATTCCCCTGTCGCTTCCAAGCCAAGCGAATAAAGTTGCCAAGCCGGAAATAGTCGCGATAATCGTCAGATAGAAAGCGGCGCGGTCAGCCAAAATTTGCGTTTTTGATTTTGACATTTGCGCTTCCCGCAGCAAACGCATAATGCCGGCCAGCGCAGTGCTTTCACCGATTTTTTCGACACGGAGCGTGAGCGATCCAACTCCATTTACAGTTCCTGCTATAACGCGCGAACCAGAAGCCTTCGGAATCAGTGCCGACTCTCCAGTAATCATGGATTCGTTAACCTGGGATGAACCCGAAACGACCATACCGTCTGCCGGCACCTTTGAGCCCGGCCGGACCAAGACAATATCCCCGATTTTCAGGCTTGCGACAGGAATCATTCCGCCTTTGGCTAATTCCGCCTGATCGGGTAGCAGTTTTGCCAATTCGTTTAAAGCCCCGGTGGCGTTTGCCACAGAGCGCATCTCCATCCAGTGCCCGAAGATCATGATTGTGATAAGCGTCGAAAGCTCCCAAAAAAAATCAGCATTGCGGCCGCTCACCACAGAATCCAGGCTGTAAACATAACCGATGAGTATGGCTTCGGAAATCAAAGTCATCATCCCGGGCTGCCGGTTTTTCAGTTCCGCAATTGCTGATCGGATAAACACCGTACCGGAATAGAAAAACAAAATTGTGCTGAAAACTAACGGCACAAATTCGGATCCCGGGAAAGCTGGCATGCGAAAAGAAAACCAATTTTGGATTGGCTCTGAATACAACAGCACGGATATGGTAAATACCAAGCTCAGCCAGAATTTCTGGCGGAACATTTCCGGCGAATGCCCGGCATGCTTGTCATGATTTCCTTCTTTCTTATTCATTCCGTGCCCGGAATGGTCATCATGGCAATCCATTACTTAATCCTTGAGGTTATTATAAAGCGCTGCAAATAGCCAGGCGCCGATTATTGCGAGTGCATTCCAAATCACCAAACCGGCTATAAAAGTTTTAAACGTCAGGATACCTTGTCCGGCTGCGAATTCCATATGCAAACCATAAAGCATAAAACCCATGCGAACCGGAGGAAACAATTCAACCGCGGCAAAGCAAGCAATGTACAAAATGCTTATCCAAAGCATTGCGACCTTCACGATTTTTTTTGTGTTGATCATATCTTTAAATTAAGAATTCCTTAACCTAAGCATATCATAAAACATTGATTATTTGGCATAGCGGGAGGGGTCTGTTTCGAAATCTTTTTTGCAATTTTCGGAACAAAAAAAGTATTTCTGTCCGAGATATTCAGAATAAATAAACCCCCCCGCTTTCATGCCGCAAACCGGATCCACATGGGTTTTTACAGAAAAAACACTGCTAAAGATTCCCATAAATTTAAAAACTCTTAATTTTATCTGCAAGCAGCTGGTTGTTATTCCCCATATGTGGATCATCAAAGACATATCGGACCACGCCCTCTTTGTCCAAGACAATATATGTATGCCCGGGCATGACTCCGGCATGCATGGAAGACGGCAAACTCAAAAGCCCCAGCTGACGCGAAGCATCGCCGTTTTGGTCGTACAAAAACATGGCTTTGGCTATGTCCGGAGATTTCTGCGCCGCGGATGCCCAGTCCTGCGGCCGATCAGTCACAACCGAAATCGCCATAGTGTCGGAATTATTAAACCTGGGATCAGTAGCCAGGGCGGAAATCTGGTCCCAGCAAGCCGGGTAGCACATAATCCCTTCGTTGAAAAACAAGATAACGTTTTTCCCTTTGAGCACGGAAACTGAAAACGGCGTCCCGCTTTTGTCGTAGAGGGTGACGTGTGGAAACTGTTTGCCGACCATTGCATCCAGATCCTCGGAAGGATGCTCGTTGACTTTCGAGACCGGACTTTTGTTTTGGGTTTTGAACAAGAGGAAGCCAACGCTAATAATTAATATCAGCGCAACGGCATAGATGGCAATGATCCTAAATTTCGGGTTCATCGTATTTTTTTCCTTTAAATTGTTTAATGGCAAAACGTATGAGCAAGGCAAAAACTACAACAATAATCAGCGCCCAGCCCCAGTTCGGCACATACCCGGCATAATGCCCGATATGGTAATTCACCGAAGCCATGAGCAGGTTAATTTTCAGCTGATATTCTGAATACATGGCCAAACGGTTGTTGTAAGCCAAATAGGTAATGTAGGTGCCCATCGCCAGGAAGACCAAACCTGAAACCAGTTCACTCAGCGAAAAATTCCAAATGAAACTTCCAAACTTAATTTCTTGGCGCTTACGCAGCGGCTTGAACCGTTCGGTAAAATTAAATTTATCTAAAGTAAATGCGATTATAAACAGAGGCAAAACCATGCCCAGAACATAACTAAGCGTATATACGATTCCCCAGACCATTGACCCGCTGGATACGGAAAGTGCCAGCACCCCTGCCAGCACTGGTGCGCAGCAGGTCGTGGCGATTGCAGAAAATACTCCCAGCACATAAATCGATCCGATATTCAATTTGTTGGCAGTGGGCATGTTTACCGCAAACGGCATTTGGAAACTTTTGCCCAGCAGCAGGCTTAGCCCCAAAAACACCAGCATCAGCCCGCCGAAGGAAAAAATCAGGTTATGGTAGCGGTTAAACACCTGGCCCAAAGCCGCGGCACCCAACCCAATCGGCAAAAATACGGTGAGGATGCCGAGGAAAAATATGAACGTCATCAGAAACACCTTATACCGTTCCTTGAACACCGAAGCAAAGTACGACGGGAACAGCACGGTAATGCAGCAAGGCGCAAACAGCGCGGCTACACCAGCTATGAACGATGCAATTATGGAAGCACCATAAACATTTGTCATACTTTATTTCTCCGATAACTTATACACCGCCAGTAATTCTTGAATGGCCCTACTTTCTTGTTTGACATCGGCAAATTGGTGCTTGACGTGCGTCTTAAGATGATTCTCCAATATCAAAGTGTTGAGGCTCTTCATGGAATTGATGATTGCCAGCGATTGGGTCAGCAAGTCGGTGCAGTAATCTTCGTTTCCTATACCTTTGGCCAAACCTCGGATCTGGCCTTCGATTATGCGCGCGCGGTGGATTGCCCGCTTTTTCAATTTAGAGTCAAGTTTGTGCATATTTATTCCTTAATCGCAGCAGCCGGGCAATTTACCACTAGCTCCCCCGGAAGCCGGCTTGCCGCTGAATTTAATTGTCGATATAGCCGTGAAAAATATTAACGCAATCAGCAAATAGATTGTGTAAGTTATCTCTTTCTGGACGAGGAAATAGATTGCCGGTGCTCCAAATACCACTAAGCTGACTTTCCATATCAGTCCGAATTTGGAGCCGAAGCGCTCGTTTGCCGCCCCCAAGCTTACACCTATCAGAATACCCAAAAACAGCGGGTTGACTGCAAACCATTTGAAGTACAACCCGGCAGTTAACCCCATCCATACCAATACAGTGGCCAGGCAAATAGGGCAATAAATGTGCTTGACCTTATTGATGGCATAGATGACCAGGGTTAATCCAGCAATAATTAGCAAGGCGGCTAGCATATCCACAGTATATACCCCCGGGGGGTATATGTTAAGCCCAAAAAAACACCGGTTTAATTCCGGTGTTTTTTGCTTTAAACTGCCATTCGCCTACCTCGCACAAAATGTGCAATCGCCAAAATGATAGCCACAACCAGGACGATATGGATAAACCCGCCTAGCAGATGCAACCCTAATCCTGCAATCCAAAGGATCAGTAGAATTATCGCTAAAGTGCCTAACATGGAACTCCTCTCAATTAATTGCACTTTATATTAAAGAGCTAAAATTCAATTGCCTATTGGCAAAGCTCACGATAAGCCGGCTTGGGTTACGTCCTGCGGTCGGGCTTTAACCAAAAAATATGCTATACTTCCTGTATGGGAACCACATAAATCTGTCATTTACGGGCAGAATGTAACAAAAATAGCATAAATTTCGTTTAAAAAGGTCGAATCATTAAATGATCAAACCCTTATGAAAAAACTTATATCCGCAACCATAGTGGCGTCAGCTTTGGTAGCCATGCCGGTGTTTGCCCAAACCACGCCGACTACGACTACTACCACGACCAATAACGCTTCGGCTTACAGCGTTTGCGTCAAAGCCGCCCGCAGCACCCGCAATGATGCGCTCAAGGCAGCCTCAACTGCTTATAACACTGCCATCCAAAATGCTATTGCCCAGCGCAAAACTGCTTTGCAAGCCGCCAACGCTTTGACCGACAAAACAGCTCGCCGGGCTGCAATCAAGGCAGCAAGAGCCGACTTCACCAAGGCTCGCAATGACGCCAGGAAAATCCGCAACACAGCGTACAGCGATGCCAGGACTGCTTACAAGACTGCAATTGCAGCTTGCAAAGCAGCTTAAAGATAAATCAAAAAACCGCTTCTCTCATCAGAGGCGGTTTTTTTATTGCCTAAACTATTTGCCGACTTCGAAATGATAAATATTTTTATTCACTGCATTCAATCCGCCGGACACAAGCTTCCCCACAAAACTATATTTTTGGCCAGCATTGAGCACCGAGCTGTCGAATTTGATTACCGGCAGATCATTGGGCGAAATCGACCCGCTCGATTCGTCGGAAAACATAAAATAACTTCCCTCATCTTTCAAGACATAGCCCTGGATTTGAATTTGTTGGCCGACTAAATTTTGCGCATGGCGCATAACATAACCCACACTGTAGGTCTGCTGGGGCATGGACGAGGTGTCATGGCTGGTGCCGATAATATCCAAGCCATCCGGTATATTGAGCTGCTGTGTTCCTGATCCAGGCTTGCCTGTGACTCCGTATTGCCAAATTATTTTGTTCGTAGTTTTATCGATTACGATCACGCGGTGGTTAAAATCATCGTTAGCCAAAATGTTACCGTTGGGTAATTCCTCGGCCAGCGAAGGCTTGTTCAACGGGTCGGTGCTGGAGTCATACTTCCAGACGACTTCGCCTGACCTGGAAACTTCCACAATCTGCCCCGGATTGCTGTAATCGGAAATCAGGATGTTGCCGGCCTTGGTCATCTGCGGGTCGGAGGGGTATTGTACCGGCAATTTCATGGTGAAAACCTGCTTCCAATTTTCATCCAATTCAACCAGATACGAGCCTCGAATATTGCTGATCAAAATACGGCCGTTGGGCAGCGGCGTATCGCCGTTTGGTTCATTGAGCAGTCCATCGCCCTCCGCACACTTCCCACTGACCCCGTACTGGTGCAAGATTTGCTTTTGCATATTGATTTCCACCACCCGGCAATTCTTGATATCCGCCACAATAAGATCGCCGTTTGGCAGTTTGTATGCATCGTCGGGAGTGTTGAGATATCCAGGTGCCATGCCTGGTTTTCCAGGCACGCCATACGACCAAGTCACTTGTTTGGTTTTATAATCCAACAATTCAATGATGTGGTAAAGTTCCAAATTTACGATAATCGAATTGCCGTTGTCGTAGAAAAATGAATCATCGGCCCCGTATCCAGGCTTGCTGACGTTGTCAAAATGGTATTCCCAGACTATTTTTTTGTCTGGTGTCACTTCGATCAGCCGATTATTTCCGCGATCCGCAATCAAAACATTATATCCGCCCAAAGCCGACGTATCATTCGGCAAAACCTGCAAGTCATGCGGGGTTGGGTTTACGGGTTGCGGCGGTGGATTGGATTCGTCCGTATCTTCCGAATCGGTCAACTCCAGATTTTTATGGGTGACTTTTCGATACGCGAAGACTCCGCCAACGACCAAGACCGCGCAAACGAGAAAAATTCCAATTTTTTTTATCATGAATTACAGGCTTTCCTTGAATAAAAGATTAATTGAAACAAAAAACATCCAAAGCACCACTGCCCCAATCGCCAACCGCTCTATAGTACCGACATAATATATGTGTGGGAAGAAAAAAATGATACTTGAGCCAAAGAAGGCTAAAATCCCCAGGACTAGCGAGAGCGGCTGCCAAATCCCTTCCCATTCGCTTTCGCGTCCAAAGGCCCTGGCATACCAAATCAAGCTGATTGAAAACATAAAAAATGCGATGGAACCAAATAGAGTATGTATCTGTCCGTCCAGGGTCGGTACCACCCCTTCCAAATCCGTTGGGAAAATTGCCAAGACTATTATAAAGAAGCTGCCGCCTAAAAACAATTGTGTAGCAATTTTGGAAATTCTCCCCGCTTTCAAATGCCGATCCAGGACCAAAGCAAACCCGGCCATGATCACACCGAATAAACCAAAACCAAAGATATCGAACACAAACCGGAACGGTGAGCTGCTAGCTGCCAAATCGCTGACATAGCCGCTGATCGGATCATATGATCGCCAAAACACGCCAAGCACGGTCACAAACACAAACACCAGAATCGGACCAATCACACCCAAAGCTGCAAATAAAAATCTCCATCTTTTCATAGCTTCCTCTAGCATCAGATTTAATACAATTAAAAAGTCAGGAATTGCTATCATAAATGCCGGCAAATGCATTTAAGATTGTTACTTAAGTCTTGACTTAAGTAATTATGTTTGCGGGTTATTCCTTTTCAGGAAATACCCTCGTCCCGAGTGCACGGGCCGGCTGACCTTCGGCATATCATCATATCGTCGCCTGCTGTTTCGCCTCGAGCTGGTCCTGCCCCTCGGACCCCAATTCGATCGGGTCAGTTTATCATTGCCCCGATTGTGGGTTGGCTTGCGGAAGACCGGCTCGCTGGTTGAGGTTTGCGGAGCCTGCGAGACATTCAGGTTTTTTCGGATCAGCCGTTCAATGCTCCGCACATCCCCTCTTTGGTCGGGCAGAGCAAAAGATATAGCATGGCCGGTCATGCCGGCGCGGCCGGTGCGGCCGATGCGATGTACATAATCTTCCGCTGTGGCCGGCAAATCGTAATTGATCACGACCTGAATGCCCGTGACGTCTATCCCACGCGCTGCGATATCGGTTGCTACCAGCACACGATATCGCCCAATCTTGAATCCTTCCAAAGCTTCGATCCGCTGGTTGAGGGAACGATTCGAATGGATTTCCGCTGCCGAATAGCCGCTATCGCGGACATCCCTCGCTATTTTTCGAGCACCATGTTTGGTCCGGGCAAATACCAGGACACTTCCTTTATATTGTTGCAATAAATTTTTTAACAATCCGGATTTTTGGTTGCGCTCGACAAAAAACAATTCTTGGCTTACGGTATTCACCGCAGTCCCGGCAGGAGCCACCTCAATCCGCAACGGCAAATTGAGATAGGATTTGGCAATTCGCACTATTTCGTCGGGCATGGTCGCGGAGAAAAGCATGGTTTGGCGCTGTTTGGGAACCCTCGCAACTATTTTTTCGATCTGCGGGGCAAAGCCCATGTCCAGCATGCGGTCCGCTTCGTCCAAAACCAAAATACCGACCTGTGACAAATTCACTCGGCCGTGTTCGAGATGGTCAGCTAATCTGCCGGGGGTTGCGATTAAAATATGCGGACTCTGCTTCAAAGCCCGGTTTTGTTTTTCCATTGACTCTCCGCCTATAAGGATGGCGGTTTTTAAGCCCAGAGTTGATCCGACTTTCTTTAGCGATTCATCGACTTGCATTGCCAACTCCCTCGTCGGCAAGATTATCAAGCCCTTCATCTTGCCCCGGCTTTGCGCCAATCTTTGTATCATAGGAACGCCGAATGCCAAGGTCTTGCCGGTCCCGGTCTGCGCAATGCCCATAAGATCCTTGCCCTCCAAAGCCGGCGGTATGGATTGGGACTGGATGGGTGTCGGGATTTGGAATTTTAATCGATCCAAAATTTCCAAAAGCTTGGGCGCTATTCCCAAATTGGTAAAGCTGTTTGAATTCTTGTCGTCTATGTTCATATCTTACTAATTTTAGTCTAATTCTTTGGCCTGGTCAATAAAAAACACCGTCTGAGCCGGTGTTTTTTGGGAAACGATCAAGGTCATTCATATCGTAAGGCTTTGATTGGATCCAGGCGGCTGGCTTTGATCGATGGCAGAGTGCCCGCCACGAATGCCAGAAGAATTATTCCTATCAGGATTTCCAATATAGAGAACAAAGGAAACGCCAAAAGGTTGAAGCCAATAAAATCTTTTAGGAAATGCATTGATGCGTATTTATTCAAAATACTGCCTATCCCGACACTTACACCAATACCCAGCAGCGCTCCCCAAAACCCAATACTTGCCGCTTCCAGAGAAAATATGCCGAATACGGTTCGCGAATTGGCTCCCAGCGCTTTCATCAAGCCTATTTCCGAAGTCCGTTCGTTTACCGACATTAGCAGAGTGTTAATGATCCCAAAGGTCGCCACAAGCAAAGCCAATATGCCAAAGACATCCAAACCGACAGTGATTCCGTTTATGATTTTACTAAACGTGCCGATTCGGTCTTGGATAGTCTGGGCATTGTAATTGTTGGCTAGAAGTGTGTTTTTTAGTCCGTCAATTTGGGTTTGCGAGAGGTTCGGGTCAAACTCCACAAACACTGCAGCATAAGCGTCAGACAAACTTGGGATTCCGACTGTTTGCTCGTGAGCTATTGAAGATGCAAGGTCGGGGTTGATATATATGGAAGCATTTCCCAGAACTGATTCTTGCTGTACGCCGGCAATCGTTAGGTTTTTTTCCCGCAATTTGCCACTAGAATCCTTATACCCAATCGTTACTGTTTTGCCAATTGAGGCTTGAGCTGAATCGAAACCAAGCGGCGACACATACCGAATTGGGATCGTGATTTCATCCGGCTTAGAGAAATCTATCACCCGACCAGCTGCCATATCCAGATTCAAACCTGGAATGTATTGCGAAGCGGCAACCTGGTATTTTTTGCCGCCGGCGGTAATGTAAGCGATTTTTAAAGTGTCTCCGTAACTTGGAGTGACCTTTTGCACGTTTTTTATGCTTTCAATTTGCGCAATATCATTTGCAGTCAACAGGTTATTGTTGAAATTTCCCGTCTTGGCGTTAGGATCGTATTCGATTACATCGGATGAAAGAGGGTTTGCCTGCCGGGCCTTTTGCTGGACAACAAAAATATTTTTCACCCCTACATTCCCAAGTTCCTTATTGATGTAAGCATTCACACCATTACCAACTCCGGTAGTAATGGAAATGGCAAAAGTTCCTATGAACACAGCCAGGACCGTCAGAAAAGTCCGAAGCTTTGCGCGAATCAAATTGCGCTGTGAAGTTTTGATTAAATCTACAACTTTCATGCTACACCTCCGACAATTTTACCGTCTCGGATGACGATTGAGCGGTCACAAAGTTGCGCAAGATCCGTATCGTGAGTGACAACCACCAAAGTGTTGCCTTTCTCTTTTTGCAATTTCAACAACAAGTCAATGACGATTTTTCCATTCTCTGTATCCAAGTTCCCAGTCGGCTCGTCGGCAAAGATGACTTCCGGGTCTGTGACAAGCGCGCGTGCGATAACCAGGCGCTGTTTCTGCCCGCCAGAAAGATCATTGGCACGCTGGTTAGATTTTTCAGAAAGCCCGACAGCTGCAAGCATAGCCAAAGCTTTGGCTCGCCTTTCTTTTTGCCCCACTCCGCCTATCACAAGCGGCAGTTCGACATTTTCGAGACAGCTCTGCCGGCCGTTTAAGAAAAATTGTTGGAATACGAATCCAAATTTTTTGTTACGAAGCGAATCGAGTTCTTTCGACGAAACTTTAGTTGCATCCCTGTCTTGTATCAGCAGCTTTCCTTCTGTTGGCCGATCCAGAGTTGCCAGAATGTGCATCAGCGTCGATTTGCCGCTGCCGGATTTGCCCACAATGGCCAAGCTCTCTCCTTTGGTAATAACCAAAGACACACCGGATAGAGCCGGATTTTCGCCAGTTTTCACGTAAGATTTAGTGATGTTTTGAGCTTCTAAAATATTCATGTCCAAGCAGTATAACAAAAAGCACTATTCTAAACTAGTGCTTTTAAAATCTAGTTCAAATCCATTCCGGGGTCAAAAAAATCCCAAAGTTTATTAGGATTTTTCTGGGGTCGCATAGTGGAAGCTGTAGCAGCTGCCATACGCGAATCTAATGAATATATTGTAATTCCAGATTTACGGACTGTCTAATAGGCCGCCGGTACAACCCCTCAGAACCAAAAAAGACCATGGTCAAATTTTCTGGTACTAGCGTCTCTGTTTATCTGTCTCATAATGTGATTCACGAACCGCGATAAGGTAGAGTATATTTTTTATCATATGGAAAAAAATTCGACCTTTGTCATTATCAGTTTTTATTTCCTGTAAGTCGGTATCAGGATTAAGGCCTTTATATAGATCTCTGTAATCTCCTTCGTTCCGAACAGGTTTTAATTCAAGCTTAGGGAGTTTCGACCCGAAATCCGCCATAGTCTTTATATTCAAACCGGTATCCCGAATCGCTCGTAAAGCCTTTCGGGCTTTTTTGGGATCCATTGTGTCGATCTGGCATTCTTTTTCATTATATTGCTCAAAAGAAAAAAGAAGCGGCTCCGCCTCAGGGTCGCCAGCTTCTTGTGGCAAGTTTGTTGCAGACGACGGTATAAGACCTGAGCCAACCTCAGCTTCTGGTTTAGGAATCAGGTCTTCCATTATTTTCTTCGCTTCGACGCTTTCAGCTTCTCCGAAAAGAACTTCCGCATTGTCGGCAACGAAATTATATTGGAAGAGCCTTCGTGTGATTGTAGTCCTTCCCGCGCCTCGATCCAAGGTTGTTCTGAATGCGAAAGAGTTTCTAAATATTGGGCATCCAAATGTCCATAGATATTCCAAATTTCATCTAGAAAACTTATTACATCGGGAGATAAGTCTTTTATATCTTGTTCTTGTATGTTTGATTGAATTGGGCTAAATCCAAAAGACTTAAATTTGAAGTAAATGTTCTTTATAGCGGGGCCATGCACCCAAGCTTCAATCTTATCCTTAAACAGTTTATTATCCCGAATGACTAAAGACCATGCCTGAGCATAGTAAAGTAATTTCTGGAGCTTTTTATTAGTTATAGGAGTATTTGATTTATTACCTTTGTAGAGAAAGTAGTCGGCAATAATATCCGCTCCTAATGTGGTTTTGCTCATATTTTAGCTTTAAAATGTATTGTATTTTGTTTCTAAATCGCTGATTTGTCAAGCTTTAATTTAATTATATAAAGCTTTGAATTGCCCTGCAAATTATCCAACAAGCTCTTCCGGTTCTATTGCATCATCTTCATTAACGCCAAATTCATCCATAATTTCCTGAACTCTTTCAGCGGTGTCTCTATCGAGATCATAATTAATCATCAACTCCTTAATATCCTCATCTCCAATATCCGCTTCATCCTCTAACATGAATTATTTAGTTTGAATTTTATTATAAAGCTCCTGATTAGTTAAAGCATAAACCATGTCCGATAACCTCACCATTCTTTCTGGAGGAACAAGTCTTCTAAATCGTCTTATATTTTTTGGGTCTTTTTCCTCGACTAACTTTTTTATTACAGTTGTAAACCCTTCCCATATAGCGTCTCGTTGGTAAATTTCGATAGGATAAAGTTTCATCCCATCCTGTGCAAGTGCGCTAAGATCTTTTGAAAGTGTTTTAAGAAATTCATTATCTAAAGATTCTTTTTTAACAACCGCATAGTCATTCGCCTTAATAAAGCCAAAGATATAATTGTAGAATTTTATAAATATATCTTTTTCAGATTCTAGATCACCTAATCTTTGTGTTCTCGGATTTGATTTACCGATTTTTGCTTTTTGCATCATCCTTATTTGGTTTAAAACCTCCGTAGGTTTTGTACGACTATTGAGAAGTTTGAGCAAATTATCTTTATCATGTCCAGAAAGTTTGTATTGAGGATTGTCAAAAAACGGCATTGCTTCTCTAAAATTTGTGAACGAATTTAAACTTGGTAAGTCTTGCTTTATTTCTTCCTTATTTTTAAACATCTCTCTAATTCTAAAGCATCGGCCTAGAAATTCTCTCGTAATGTAGCTTTTTTGAGCAATATTCGTTTGACCTTCCGATTTACCATAAATATCTCGATAGAGCGTGTGTGGTTTTATTTTATTGTTCTGCAGATATCGCTTTAAGCTTTCGCCGATGTCCCACATAATCAATAACGCTTCTGTGCCTGAAATCTTATCTTTACCGGTCTTATACCGGTTATAGAGCGGCGTGATTTGATTTATAAGTGATGTTTTATCCATATTATTCTGTAAGATCCGAAAGATTTCTCCCTTCTAAATCAGATAGCATATTTTCAATTTCGTATACTGAATCCATAAGATCAATAAAGAGATGGACATTGTACTCTGGCTGACCTAATTTAATTTGCAGCTTATCACGATAATGTATTGTCATTTCCCCTGCAAGGTATGTTATCAATCTTTGGGTAATTTTTACTGCACCGGTTCTTGTTGGCTTGACCCGCTTTTCAAATTCAGGATGTTGCTTGTAAATTCGGATTTCGTTTCCGATCAATTGAGACTTTAATGGTTCATTTGTATTTTCGTCTATCATTAAATCAGAGTCAACTATTCTGACATTGAATCCGCTTTTCTTTTTTTCGCCACCCTTAAAACCAGTGTCCTCATAAGGATTTTGGGCTTCTTTGTTTAAAGCTCCTGCTCCTGGCTTTCCGCCTGGGATTTTACCTTCGCCCTCAAGTCCCTTGCCTTCACCCTCATTCTCACCGATTAAATCACCGAACCATTCATTAAAACCATCACCACGATCCTTAGCGCCTCCTGCCTCGCCCAATCCTTGACCCTCGCCACCTGCTTGGAGGTTTGTCGTATTACCCGAAAGATAATCAGTTCTGAATTTTAGATTATCAAGTTTGGCCAATTTCGACAGAGCTTGATTCAGTCTATCTTCCAGCTCATGGTAATGTCTCTCCTCGGACTGTTTATTTACTTGCTGTATTTTTTCGATAATGGCTGGTTCAATGGCCATCAAAGCATTAAAAACAGCTTTTGAAAAATCAGTGTTCTTAAAATCATTTCTAGCAATAGTCGGATCCAGATAGTCCACAACATCAACATAACCAGTGATATTTGGATGAGACCAAAGGTCGCCCTTATGATTCGATCTAAAACTTCTCACATCTTTGATCTCGGAGATCCTTCGTCCTTTTGCTATAAATACTGGAAGTTTATTTAAAGTTCTGCCTTTAATAATTTTCAGATAGACATGACAGGGTTTATCAAACCCAACTTCTATTTCTTTGCTTCCGCGCTTAACAGGAAAAGTTCCAATGTAATCTTCATAAACTTCCCCTTCATAGTCATCATAGCTGAATGGTTTGCAAACATATTCTTCATCTTTTGCAAGATTTACAAGCTTAATAGTCAAATTCTTCCTTGAAAGTAAAAGCTCAAAATGCTTTTCAATTTCTGACTGTAATTCAACTATATCGATTTGCTTCCAACTATTTTTATCAAACTCGGACAGCTCAACCTTAGTTCCTGACTCTTTGAAATCTTTTATTTTTTTAGGATCAGGAAAGGCAACATCATTTGCGAGATCTACTTCGAATTGTTTTCGATGTATAGGCAAATACAAAGCATGGGCATCGGTTTGTAGTTTTGTGGTAATTTCCAATTTAGAACAGGCAGCCATAAAGGAGTAAAT
>CAZOKE010000018.1:2397-24589 GCA_964580495.1 uncultured Candidatus Saccharibacteria bacterium | reverse complement strand
TCTGGCTTATCAGTGCCATGGTCAATATTTTTTGAATGTCAGCGGCATATTTAATTTTCCGCCAGCAGCAAAAAACAGTCTGATAAATCCAGCACCACTTTTTTGAAGTGGTGCTGGATAAAAAAAAGAGAAGACGATGTAGCTTTGTCTTCTCTTTCGGTGTCAGGCAGAATGTCCGTCCCAAGCAGGCGGCATGTAGATGTCGATCTTGTCGCCAGCACGGACGGGGAAGTTGTAGGCAGGTGCAAAATAGTGCCCGCCGTTGATCATGAAATCGAAACCATTGCTGGGTCGATTCCCATTGATCGTGTGGATCAGAAAATATCGTCCACTGCTCCCGTCTGGGTTGCGATACGACACCTCTGAACTTGACGAGCTCAATCTGTTGTCACTCAGGGCATCTTGCAGAGTCCCGTTCTGCTTAGCTTCAAGAGAGGTGTAGAATTGTCCTGCAAGTGTTAGATTCACCGGGTTTGCAACTGCACTGACAGGGGGCGGGGGAGCGGAACTCGAGGTTGGAGCACTCGGACTGGAAATCGATCCGCATGCTGAAGCCAGAACCGCGGCACTACCCGCAAACAAAAATTCACGCCGATTCATGTTGTCCTCCTCAAAAGAAAAACCTTCTCCCGAAGGAACGTCGGACGTTGCCGGCAGGGGAAGGTTGAATTTATATAAAATAAAATCCGCCTACTCCTGCTCGGGAATAAAGATTGGCAAATTGGTTTCGGTATTCCGGCTTTACGGTTGCGGCACAGCGAAGGAATCTCACCTTGCTTCCCCAAAATTCAATTTAGTTTCTGTGGCTTGGAAATGTTCGTAAAGCAATATTAGCCGGAGCTAAAAATTTTGTCAAACCAGAACACCTAATGCATTAAAAAAGCAAAAAGATTAGGCGAGAGAACCTAATCTTTTTGTGTGCGGATTTAGTCCAAGCAGACGATTACGATTTTGGTAACTCCGCCTAAACTAGATCCTAATTATTCCCCGTCCAGAACAAATCTTCGGTGGTTAAGCCTAATGATTGTGTCCCAGGCCGGAAATAGGCAATATATAATGTGCTAACTGGAATTTCTGAACCCGAAGCTTTGGCCAACCACCTTGCATATGAAAAAAGGTCGTTGGCTGAATGCTTTGGAAACCGAGAATCTTGATTTGCGTTTGTTTTTGTTTCTTAGAGTATTTACTCTACATATATTATAGCAAATTTTTGCGACCTTGTAAAGAGTTTCCAAGCTGCGAGAAAAAAGTAAAAACAAAAACCGCGAAATTCGCGGTTTTTCTAAATTTGCTTGTCAAGTTATTTGGAAACTGTAGCCACTATCGCTTCAAATGCCTTGGGATTTCTTACTGCCAGTTCCGCCAGCATCTTCTTATTCAATTCGATTTTCGACTTATGCAGCTTATCCATAAGTTTGGAAAAGCTTAGGCCGTTTTCCCTGGCAGCAGCGTTGATGCGGATGGTCCAGAGCTTGCGGTAGTCGCGCTTTTTGAGCTTGCGATGTCCGTAGGCGTAGGAATCAGAATGGAGTAAAGCTTCTTTGGCTGCAATGGCGTTTGTACGGCGGCGGTTCGTAAATCCCTTGGTTCGGGCCAAGACATACTTCCGTCTCTTGTGTGCCGCTACTCCTCGTTTGATTCTTGTCATATCCTTATATTATCGCGATCCTAATCTACGAATTGCATCCGAATGCTACGAATTGGGTTAACCTATTTGTAGATTCGGATGGTAATTCGGATCATTCGGATCGCGTTACTTAATTACTTCTAAAATTCTTCGATTAACTTTTGCTACCACCAAATCTCGACGCTTGCTTTTGGTAGTCTTGCCTGATTCGCGGGAATTGAAATGAGCTTGTCCGCTCTTTCGGCGCATGATTTTTCCGGATCCGGTGATGCGGAAAGTTTTTGCCATTCGTTTATTTGTCTTGTGCATTATTTTATCCTTAGATTTGAATTATGAATAATCAATTATGTATTAGGATCGAAATCATAATTCCTAATTCTTGTTTTGTGGTGCTAAAATTATGGATACCATGCCGCCCATTCGTGACGGGCCGGATTCGATGACGTGCGGTACCTGGAGGAGAGTGGGAAATTTTTTTATGAGGTCAAACGCCAATTCCGGGTGGGCTTGCTCGCGGCCGCGCATCTGCACATCAAGTTTGATCTTGTGTCCTTCGCCCAAAAATTCATTTGCTTTTTTCGCTTTGAATTCCAAATCATGCTGCCCAATTCTCACCGAAAGCCGAATGCCTTTTACAGTAACCTTCTTCACTTTCTTTTTGGCTTCTTGCGCCGCTTTTTCTTGCTGGTAACGGTACTTGTCGAAATCGAGAAGCTTGACCACAGGCGGCTGCGCGTTGGGCGAAACTTCAACCAAATCGACTCCTTTGTCCAAAGCGAGCTGAAGGGCTTCAGAGGTTTTCATTACTCCGATCATCTTGCCGGAGTCATCAATGACCCGAACTTCGGGTACCCTGATCTGATGATTGATTCTGGTTTTTTGCAAATCCTTTTTATTAATTAAAGCGCCTTAAGTATATCGAAACAGACGCATTTGGTCAAGATTCTAAATGGTGGAGCTGGGGAGTATCGCACTCCCGTCCAAAAGCATTTCAAAACCATATCTACAAGTTTAGTTTCGCTTGGTAGGCCTTAAACTATAGAAGCGAAACGAAAACAGTTTAAGGTTGCTCTAATTGTCCAATCACCGTCGAGCACCAGTGATTGTGAGTCTGCAAATATAACACCGGTGGGCCGCGGGCAGACGCCGAGGTGCCGATGCTGCATCACTTAAATTAAGCGACAGCAGGAGCAAAGCTCAGAGATGCAAAAGCATTCTGAATCTTGCTTACCAATGAATTGGCATTTATGATTTGCCTTACTTTTGTAACCGAGAAGTTAGGCTAATCGGACTTGCAATAGATTTGAAAGAACCTCTGTCGAAGCTAGTCAGCCCCTCATTTACCTCGTTTTGAGGTCAATATATATTACCAAATTTTAGGTAGTCTGTAAACCCGTTATACCCTCTGTCTAATACTACGTTCAATGGAACGTTTTGTTTCTTTTTTCTTTATGGATTCGCGTTTGTCGTATTGTTTTTTGCCTCTGCCAAGTCCGATTTTTAGTTTCAAACGATTCTTTGAGGTATAAATTTCCAGAGGAACCAGTGTGGTTCCTTTTTCATTCAGGCGATTGCTCATTTTGAGGATTTCATTTTTGTGCAGCAGGAGTTTGCGTTCACGGTTTTCGTCATAGCCATCCAGATTGGAAGCGGCTTTGTATTTGCCGATATAAGCGTTTCGCAGGTAAGCTTCGCCATTCCGAATTGAAACATAAGCACCATTAAGACTAACCTGGCCGCCTCGGATGGATTTGACTTCATGCCCTTCCAAAGCTAAACCGGCCTCAAACGTATCCTCGATTGAGTAGGTATGGAAAGCTTTGCGGTTGTTGGCATAAGTTGGCATAAGCTAATTCTATCAGATATAATAAAGCTTATGAAAGAGCAAATTCTAAACCTTGTTTTTGACGCTCTGAAAGAGTGTGGTATAGAAGTTTCAGACGAGCAGAAAGCAAAAATAACTGTAACTACGCCTGACCCCAAGCTTGGTGATTATGCGACCAATGCGGCTTTGATTTTGTCTAAATTAGTTCGCAAATCACCACACGATTTAGCGAAAGAAATTATTTCAAAGATTGATAAAGCCAAGTTTGAATCTGTGGAAGTGGCCGGAGCCGGATTTATTAACTTTAGAATAAAAAATCAAATCTTAATTAAGGATGTTGCTAAAGTAAATGAAAGGGTTAAGATCAGTATTAAAAATCCTGAAAAGATTTTGTTGGAATATTTCCAGCCGAACATTGCCAAGCCATTGCATATTGGTCATTTGCGGACTGCAATTATTGGCGATGCGCTCAAGCGCATGATGAGGTTCGTTGGATTGAATGTCGAATCAGACACGCATATGGGTGATTGGGGCACGCAATTCGGGTATTTGATTTTGGCTTACAAAAAATACGGGGAAGTTAACGAACAACTTTACGCCAAGCTGAATGCCGAAGCCGAAAATGATAAATCAATCCATGAAGAGGCCAAGAACGAATTCGTGAAATTAGAGAAAGGCGATCCTGAAAGCAGGAAAATTTGGGAACAAATTGTCGAGGATAGCATGAAGAAGTTTGTTGAATTCCAAAAAACTTTTGATATGGAAAAGTTCGAACATAACTGGCCCGAGAGTTTTTATGAAGATCAGATGCCGAAAATAGTCGAAAGTCTGAAAGCCAAAAAATTGTTAAGGTCATCAGAAGGCGCGCAGATCGTAAATCTCGAAGAACAGAAATTGGGAGTGGCAGTGATTATAAAGTCAGACGGAGCGACAACCTATTTGTTGCGAGATTTGGCTACATTTATATATGCCAAACAAGAAGGGTTTGCCAAACATCTTTATGTCGTTGATAATCGTCAAGCGCATCACTATAACCAGTTGTTTGCAATTTTAAAGTTGCTAGGTGAAATGGCTGACGAGGAAGGTGTGCATATTGATTATGGGTTCATCGGTTTCCAAGGCCAGGCACTTTCCACGCGGAAGGGGAATATGGTGCTGGCTGAAGATGTTTTGAGTGAAGCGCGGAAACGCGTCGCAAAAATTATAAAAGAAAAAAATCCGGATTTGGCTGACAAAGAAAAAGTCATTCGAGCTGTTTCAGTGGGTGCGATCAAATATTTCGACCTTTCACACAATCGACATAGCGATTATGAATTTGATTGGGATGAGGCATTGGATTTCGAAGGGAATTCTGGACCGTATGTTCAGTATGCTTATGCCCGACTTTGTGGCATATTGTCGAAAGTAAACTTACAAGGCAGCCACAAATTGGAATCAATAGAAGACATCAAGCCAACTGAAAGGGAGCTCATGGTTAAACTTTTGGCATTGCCAGATGTGGTCACTGATTCGCTCAAGGATTATATGCCCAACCTGCTTGCGAATTACGTTTATGAACTGGCCGGCTTGATCAATAAGTTTTATCACGAAAGCCCGGTGATGGCAGAGAAAGATGACAAGATTAAGTTTTTTAGGTTAAATCTAATAAAGTCTGCTAAGGAAGTGTTGGGTCAGGCTTTAGGCCTTTTGGGGATTGAACCTTTGGAAGAGATGTAAATAAATTCTAATAAAACCGGAGCTTATGTAAGCTTCGGTTTTTTGCTTTTTGGAACTATTGACGGGAGCAATGATTTGGGCTAACATACGCTGTCAGGCCAGAATGGCCGGCCACTGGGCTGAAGCCCAGTGTTCTTTAGGCCCAGAGGGCTTAAAGGAGGATGTATGTTTACCCCCGGACGCAAGAGCCTGCGATGGCTCACTGGCGGTTTGGCAATCGGTATGGTCCTGTCCACTCTTTTGTGGTACTGGATCTTGCCAGTCCGAACCCAGCACGTCATGATGTTTAAATTGGTGAACATCATGTGGTACCTGCTCTATGCCGGGATCGCTTGGGCCCTGTTCTACTTCGTGGCTCCGATGCTGCTACGAGTGGCATTCATGGAGAACTTCGAAGTGACCAAGGACGAGGCGCCAAGGCATCGCGCTGACAAGGGACGGATCAAACTGCTCCAGCCACTCATCAAGGATCAGATCACCCGGAGTGCTCTGAAACTCGAAGAGGCGTACTCTGCGGAGCAGGCGATCACCTGGAAGGCGAGTGTCGATCGGAATCGGACCGCCGAGCTGCTCGAACAGCTGAAGGCGGCCGAGCACTACAAGAGCGGAGCCAAATGGAATTACGATGTCAGCGTTTGGCTGGCTTGGTTCATGGGGTTCGAAGTACTCGACAACTATCGAGATTACGTTCGGGAATCTCGAGTTTGACAAGCAAGGGTTGGTGCCGCTGGCGCCAACCCTTTTCTTTTTGCGATCAGATCGTCTCGCTGCCGGTAAAGTTGGTCTCGGTCAGCTATTTGAGCGTTGCCGCATTGCCTGACGTGGAATCGATCAACTCGCCGGCCATCGAAAGTGCGCGAGAAGCTTCCAATAGCCGTTTTGCCTTTACGGGTTTGTTTTCGCAATCCGTGGTCAAGTCAGTTGATACGGCTTCGATCGCTAAGTCTTGGTTGCGCTTTCTGGACTCGGCAGTTGCATCTCATTTCTCACTCGTGCTGGTCTTGCTGTTTGCAGTCGTTGCGGCCTTGTCGATAGTTTTTATTTTCTATCGACAAAGGCAAATCGAACGGGTACGCGTCGTTATTCCTCCCCGGAAAATTGAAAGTTCGGTTCCGGTAACCGCGCCGGATTTGCAGACAACCGCTTCAGAAATAAATGCTCCGGTTCCTTGGGGCTTTTGGAACGAGCCAGACCAGAAAATCGCCTAATCGCAAGGACCTCTACAGCCTGTGCTAAATGCCAGAGCTGTAGGGGTTTATTTTTTTGCCGTTTTATGTTATATTAATTAAAAGCGATGTCGGTCATCAGCCGAATGCCAAGCTGGCAGAAGAATTCAAGTAGAACTGCCCGGAGCTTGTCCGTAATCAAGTTAATTAAGAGCCACTTGGAATCACGATGGTACCTCCCAAAATGGGATCGTGAGAACGAGTGTTTTATTTTTTTATGTCCAAACTCAAACCAGTTGAACCAAAGGCAAACTTTCCTCAAATGGAAGAGGAAGTTCTTAAGTTTTGGGAAGAACAGAGAGTTTTTGACAAGACTTTGGAAAAAACCAAGAACGGCAAACCGTTTGTGTTTTTTGAAGGACCTCCGACCGCCAATGGCAAACCAGGCATCCACCACATTGAAGCCAGGTCTTTTAAAGATCTCATCCCGCGCTTCCAAACCATGATGGGCCGGTTTGTCAACCGCAAAGGCGGCTGGGACACCCATGGCTTGCCCGTGGAATTGCAAGTGGAAAAGCAATTGGGTATCTCGGGAAAAAAGCAGATTGAGTCCATAAAACCAACGGTGCGCGATAGCATCATCGAATTCAACCGGTTGTGCAAACAGTCGGTTTGGCAATACAAAGAGGAGTGGGATCGCATCACCAAACGCATGGGGTATTGGGTGGATTTAAACAATCCATACATTACTTACCATAATTCCTACATTGAATCGGTATGGTGGGTGCTGAAGCAGATTTGGGATAAGGGTTTGATTTATTTGGGGCACAAAGTGGTGCCATACTGCCCGCGTTGCGGCACGCCCCTGTCTAGCCACGAAGTCGCCCAAGGCTACAAAAAAGTTTGGGATACTTCAGTATATATAAAGTTCAAAATTCAAAATCCAAAATTCAAGGATACTTACATTCTTTCCTGGACCACGACTCCTTGGACACTGCCTGGCAATGTCGCATTGGCAGTCGGATCAGATATTGACTATGTTCAAATCAAAGGTGATGACGAAAATGAACATTGGATTTTAGCAAAAGAAAGAGCAAGTGCGATAAAAAATCCGGTTATAGTTGAAAAAGAATTCAAAGGCAAGGATTTAGTTGGTTTGGAATATGAGCCGTTGTTCGATATTCCGCAATTACGATCAGATAAATCTTACAAAGTTTATCCCGCTGATTTCGTGACCACCACGGACGGTACTGGAGTGGTGCACACAGCGGTTATGTATGGGGAAGAGGATTATGAATTAGGAGCTCAAATCGGCTTGCCCAAATTCCATACTGTCGATGATGCCGGAAAGTTTGTGGAATCCGTGCCTGATGTAGCCGGCTTGTGGGTCAAATCAAAAGAAACCGAAGATAAGATTTTTGATCACCTCAAAAAAAATGGCAATCTGCTGAAAACTGAAAAATACGAGCATGATTATCCGTTCTGCTGGCGGTGCGACACGCCGCTGCTTTACTATGCCCGCGATTCATGGTTTATCAAGATGAGCCAGTTCCGAGACCAGCTTTCCAAAAATAACGAGCAGATCAACTGGGTGCCGCATTATATTAAGGAAGGGCGTTTCGGCGAATGGCTCAAAGAAGCAAAGGATTGGGCCATTTCGCGCGAAAGATACTGGGGCACGCCATTGCCAATTTGGAAATGCGACAAATGCGGCAAGTTCCAAATGATCGAAAGCGTTAAGGATTTGGGATTGTCTCGCAATACTTTTTATTTCACCAGGCATGGCGAAGCCGAAAACAACGTTTTGGGCTTGGCAATCTGCTGGCCGGAGCCGAAACCTTACCATCTAACAGAAAAAGGCAAATTGCGCGCGAAAATCATGGCCGAAAAATTGCGGGCAGCCGGCGGTGTGGACATGATTTTTACATCCGATGTTACGCGTACATTGGAAACCGCAAAGATAGTGGGCGAATATTTGGATGTGCCGGTTGTCATAGACGAGCGATTGCGGGAAATCAACATTGGCGATTACAATGGAAAACTCGTAGCTGATTATTGGAAGGACTGGCCGGTGGAGAAAAGGTGGGACCAAGCGCCGAAAGGCGGGGAGACCCACAAGGAATTGCAAGCCCGAATGGTGGGCTTTGTCAAAGAACTTAACACCAAGTATGAAGGCAAAAAAATTCTGGTGGTTTCGCATGGCGACCCACTGTGGCTGCTGCAGCAATATTACCGTTCGGAAAAAGGCTATCCAAACCACGCCGAATATTTCGAAATCGATGTGTCGGTCCACGATTTGCATCGTCCATATGTCGATGATTTTGTTTTGAAGTGCAAAGATTGCGGAGGTAATTCCCATCGTGTGCCGGACGTCATTGATGTCTGGTTTGACTCGGGCAGCATGCCTTATGCGCAATGGCATTATCCATTTAGCAACAAAGCAATTTTTGCTGAACAATTTCCGGCAGATTACATTTGCGAAGCTATCGACCAGACCCGCGGGTGGTTTTACACGCTGCTGGCGATTTCGACGCTGCTCGACATGGGTCCGGCATATAAAAATGTAATCAACTTGGGCCATGTTTTGGATGCCAAGGGCCAGAAGATGAGCAAATCCAAAGGCAATGTTGTAGACCCGTGGGTTATGATCGAAAAATATGGCGTGGATGCTTTGCGTTGGTATATGTATTCCGTCAACCAGCCCGGCGATTCAAAGTTATTCGTGGAGCGAGATATCGAACTGGCCTTGAGGAAAAATTTTCTCACGCTTTGGAACGTGCTAAGTTTCCTGACGACCTATGCTTCGCATGACAATTGGGAGCCGAAAATTTCATCTAATCCGAGCCTGGACGTAATGGACCAATGGGTTTCTTACCGCTGCCAGGAATTAGTAAACACCGTGACCGATTGTTTGACTAACTATGACGTTTTCCATGCCGCGCGGGCATTGGAAGAATTTATAAATGAACTTTCGACCTGGTACGTGCGAAGATCACGGGATCGCAAGAGTTCGGAGTTTTATGAGACCTTGTATTATGTCCTAAAAAAGGTCACCAAACTCTTAGCGCCTTTTGTCCCGTTCTTTGCGGAGAATGTCTGGCAAATATTGAAGCTTGAGACCGACGAGGAGTCTGTGCATCTTTCGGATTGGCCAAGCGTGAAGGAGCTCGATCAAAACGCCAAAGAATTGTTGGCCAAAATGGAATTAGTGCGGAAACTGGTGGAGCTGGGTCACGCGGCACGCAAGAAAGATAACCTCAAAGTCCGGCAGCCGCTGCAATCCCTGAAATATTATTCCAGCACAGGCAAGCTTTCGAAGGATCTTGAGGCAATTCTGGGTGATGAATTGAATGTCAAGCAGGCGGAATTCGCCCGAGAATTGGAGCCAAACAGCGTCGATCCACAGGTGGTTTTGGACACTGAAATTACGCCGCAACTCAAGCGCGAAGGCTTGGCCAGAGAATTAGAAAGGCTGGTGCAGGAAATCCGCAAACAAACCGGCTTGAAAGTTGGCGAATTAGTTAATTTAATTTATGATACAGAAGATGGCGAATTGCTCGCCGCTTTCGAGTTATTTGATAAGAAAAAGACTTTTGTGCGGGAAATTCTAAAAGAAAAAGGCGGCGAAGAATTTGAAGTAGATCAAAAGAAAATCAGCTTAAAATTGAGCCGATAAGTCGGCACGCTAGGTAGCGTGCTCACTTAGTGAGCTCCTACTAGTATGAAATACCGCAAGGCACAGGGAATCGTGCTCAAGAAACAAAATTACAGGGAAACCGACCAGATCCTCACGATTTGGACTGCTGAATTGGGCAAAGTCCGCGTGCTTGCCCGCGGTTTGCGCGCGTCCAAAAGCAAAATGGCTTACAGTTTGCAGGATTTGTCTTTAATCAAATTCGAAATGACCGGCCGCAGCTTGCCGACCATAATTTCAGTGCAATTGGTCCGGAATTTCAAAGGTGTCCGCTCGAACTTGGCCAAAATGGCCCCGGCTTTCTATGTCACCGAACTCATGCTTAAGACTACTGCCGATGAACATCCCAATGAAGCGGCGTTCGAGCACTTAGTGGAATTTTTAGAGGTGCTGGATTCCGAAGAAAATCTGGATGCGATCAACGTCGCACTTAATTCGTTCACTCTTAAATTGCTGGATTGCCTGGGCTTTAGTGCTGAATACGCAGAATATAATTTCAGAGTCTCGACAGATTTGGCGTTGGTCATACAAACATTGCGCGAGAAAGACTTCCGCGACCTTCGCGATTACAGCATCCCGGAAAGCCTGGTGTTTAATCTCAAGTCCACCATCAATAAGCTTTTGGAATTTATCCTGGAACGCGAACTGAAATCAGTTTCCATCATTAACGCTTTCAAATAACTATGCCAGACGATCAGATATTCGACGCCGACGAATTAAAACAAGAATTGCCCCCAGATGCTTTCCAGCAGCCGCAGCCAAAACCCTGGTACAAGAATTGGAAAATCTTTGTCAGTTTTTTTGTGGCGTTGCTTGTAATCGGCGGCATCGGATGGTATTTCTTTTGGGGCCAGACTCCTTCGGCTGCACCGGTTAGCAACAATGTCACGCTTCTCATCAAAGGCCCGATCTCAATTTCTTCCGGATCCGAAGCCGAATACCATATTCTCTACCACAACGGCGAGAATGCGGATCTGACCAATGTCAGTTTGAATATGATTTATCCCACCAATTTCGTCTTCAAATCATCGACTCCCGCTCCCACTAATTCTTCGGGTATTACTTTTAATCTCCCGGTAATCAAAGAAGGGCGCGACGGCGAAGTGGTTATCCGCGGCAAGCTTTCGGGATCCACCGGAGAGGACAAACAAATCCAAGCCAAGCTCAATTATGTGCTCTCGAACTTCAATTCAGATTTCAGCGTCTCGCAAAGCATCCATACAAGCATTGCCGCGCCAAATTTGACCTTTGACATTTCCGGGCCGGTGGAAGTCCCGGTCGGGCAAAGCACGACCTTCACGGTCAATTACAGCAATGTTTCAAACCAGGATTACGACAATGTTGCAATCAGCTTGGTTTACCCGCAGGATTACAGCTTTAAGACAGCCAGCACGCCTCCAAGTAAAAGCAATAATTATTGGACTATTGGTAAACTTCTCAAAGGTGCCAACGGGCACATCGATGTTACCGGAGACTTCATGGGCCAAAGCATGGACCAGCAGATGGTTATGGGCCAGTTGGGAATTGTCATAAACAACTCTTTCGCGCCTCAAATCAGCTCTACTGCAAGCTTCAGCTTGAAAAGCGCGCCGATTGCAATCACTCAAACAGCGGATCCGGCCGATGTAGTGTCTTTGGGCGGTGAAGTCCAGTATATAATTAATTATTCAAACGAAGGGGAGATTGGCCTGACCAATTTGATCATCACCGATACCATTTCCAGCAATTTGATTGATGTTTCCAGATTGTCCGTACCTGATGCGGTGATTACCGGCAATGTTATAACTTGGAAGTCTGCGACCAATACCAACCTTTCCATATTGCCTCCGGGCGGGCGCGGCCAGGTCCAGTTCACATTGCCCTTGAAACAAAGCTTGCCTGTGACTCTGACCAATCAAGTCATTAAAAATTCCGTGCAGGTTGTTTCGTCGGAAATCACAACACCGATCCAGGCAGCCGATACAAACGTTAAGCTCGCCACCAATTTTAGCTTTTCTATGACTGGGGACTATATAAGCGGGGCTATGCCCATGCAAGTCGGCAAATCTACCGTGTTTGCAATCAATTACCAGCTTACAAACAGCTCCAACGACCTCAATAATGTTTTAATAGACGCGTCTTTGCCGCTGCCGCCGAGTGCCTGGAAGAATGTCATCATTCCGTCCAGCGAATCCTCGCGGCTAACTTATGATCCCGGCTCCGGCCATATCAAATGGAACGTCGGCAATCTGCCGGCTTTCACCGGCAAGCTTACCCCGGCTTTGAAAGTGTCATTCCAGTTAGTTGTCACTCCCGGTCCTTCGGATCAAGGACAGCAGATGAGGCTGCTTACCAACATTGCTGCCACCGCTACCGATTCATTCACGAATCAAAACCTCGCTCCAAACCCGATTCCTCAATTCTCAACCGGAGACATTGACGACCAGATCGTGCAAGACAAGGGGAGCACGGTACAATAGTATAAGTAAACAGTGAGCAGAGAACTAAAGGTTTGATATGGAATCCTGACGAGAGCCAGGATCTTTATTTTGCAGATCGGATAGCCATTGAACCATCAGAGTTTTTTATTTGCAACAAAAAAGCTCCTCACCGGAGCTAAAAAAATTTTTATTTTCTACTTTCTCTTTATGGCTTCACATAAAGCAAAGGATTTACTCGTCGATCGTTTGCGATAATTTCGAAGTGGAGGTGGATGCCGGTAGCGCCGCGGACGTGTCCGGTGTGGCCTTGTTTGGCGATAATCTGCCCTTTCACAACGTGGTCGCCGGCTTTGACATACAGTTCTGAAGCGTGCCCATAGCGAGTCTTAAAGCCGTTGCCGTGGTTGATGAGTATGGTGTTGCCATAGCCATTGGTCTGGAAACCGGCAATTTCCACGAAACCGTCTTCCGCCGCATAGATCGGCTCCAATTGGCTGTCGGAGATGTCGATGCCCGAGTGTCTGGACGAGAAACCTTGTGTGATATTATGGGTCACTGTGGGCCAGAGGAAACTTAAGCTGCCGGAAGGAGCGAACCCGGCTGGAGCTTGAGCCTGCGTTAGTGCTACGCGGCCGTTGGTATTGGTGATAAATTTAGGAGTTGCCGGTTTGGGTATATTTGGCGTGGTAGGAATTATAATGTTGTCTCCGGCCTGGGCATCGGAGGTCAATTCCAAGTCGTTGACTTCCAGCAAATCATTCAAATCGATTTTGTACTTTGCGGCAATCGCTTCCAAGCTGTCGTTTTCTTTCAAAGTATAGCTTATTCCGTCAAAAGGCAGGATGACCAGCTGTTGGCCTGGTTTGAGATTCGAGTTTGGGTTAAGGTTGTTTTCCACCATAATCGTGGCGGGAGACAGCCCAAAACTGGATGCTACAGAAACCAACGTGTCGCCGGGCTGCACTTCATAAGTTGTTTTGCCATGGCGGAGGTTTTGCGTATCGGCCGGATTGGTTTTGACGATGACATTGTCTTGAATTGTCGAGAAATTTTGGTTCTTGGTTGTTGTATTTGCAGAAGCCAAGAGCGCAGAAGCGGAAGCTTGGGAAATTATCCATTGGTCGGCTCGAGCCAAAATCGTCGTGGTCTGGTTTTCCGAAATTAAAGGGCTGTTGAGTTTGGGATTATTCTGCAGAAAAGAAAAAATAACACTGTTATCCCGGAGGCCCGAAGTTCGGAGCTGGGATGCGAGTGTTATGTTGGCGACCATACAAACCGCAGCGATACCCAAAACTACAAGTTCCAGGCCGAAGCGGGCGATATAGTCATTTAGCGATAATGGCAGCAAATGCCGTGAGTGCAGCGAACGGAATGGATGGATGGTAAATCTGTTGCTGACTTTTACGGATGTGCGAAGAGAAGCAAAAACTTGCTTGATTTTTTGCTTGAGAGTGGGTTTGATTTGTGGAATTTGCGATCCGCTGTCTGATTTGTTTGAAGCGGAAGTATTTCTAAGCTTTAGAATAACAACCTCGTCTTAAGATCAAACATTTAAACCTATGGGTCGAATGGAATTGGAAACAAGTCTATTAGTGGGAGACTAGAGGGCCAAATTCGATTCTTTACTAGGCAACAATATAGGTTAAAATGTTTGATTTAAATGTTCTTCAGTCGTTACTTTTCGATAGTGCAAATAATATCAAAATAGGCCTTATCCGTCAACACTTAAAGAACCTTTGATTGTATATAAGTCTGAAATAATGCTCTTTTTAGGGCTGTTTTTTGTCATGATTATCCACAAAAAGGGGCGCTCGCACATCTGGCAAATTATGATTCAGATTTTGGTGCGATTTTTACCCAGCACGTGCTCTCCGCCAACTGGCGGATGCGCGCGAGCGGGGTCCCCAAAAATCGTACCACCTGATTTTAATGTTTGCCTGATGTGCTCGCTAAAACAGGGACTTGTAGTTTATAATATGTAAGCTATGGCTAAGAAGCAGCAAGAAAATATCGGATTGAATGAGCAGCAGCTCGCAGCGGTGACGGCCCCATTGGGACCGGTTTTGATTTTGGCTGGCGCCGGCAGCGGCAAAACGCGATCCCTGACTTTGCGGATTATTTATCTGATTAAAAAAATGAATATTCCTGCGGCGAATATTTTGGCAGTGACGTTTACCAATAAAGCCGCGGCGGAAATGAAAGAACGGCTGCTTAAACTTTTGGGCAAAAACGAGAGTGTGCCGGCAATGGGAACTTTTCATTCGATCGGCGCCCGTATTTTGCGCGTGGACGGAGCAGCGCTCGGCTTGGATAGGAATTTTGTAATTTACGATGATGATGACCAGGAGAGTTTGCTCAAAGAAATTTTGTTGCAAAAACAAATCGATCCGACCAGATTCAAACCTTCTTTGTTTTCGCATATCATCGATCGCGCCAAGAATAATTTGGAAGACCCGGAAGACATCGAAGTCGGGGACAAACAATTCAACCGCATGGCGAGGGAAGTTTTTGTCATGTACGAAGAGCATCTCCGCAAAAATAATGCCGTGGATTTCGGCGACCTGATCAGCCTGCCGGTTAAATTATTTAAACAGCATCCGGAAGTTTTAAAAAAATACCAAAATACCTGGCGCTACATATTGGTAGATGAGTACCAGGACACCAATACGGCGCAATATACGATGACCAAGCTTTTGGCCCAAGCCCATCGCAACTTGTTTGTCGTCGGGGATGATGCCCAGGCAATCTATGGTTTTCGCGGGGCTGATTTGCAAAACATTTTGGATTTCGAGAAAGATTACCCCGAAGCACTAATTATTCGTTTGGAACAAAATTACCGCTCCACCTCGCACATTTTAAATATTGCGGAGAAAATTATTGAGCTTTCTCCCCGGCAGCACAAGAAAAAGCTTTGGACTGACAACGAAAGCGGCCAAAAACCGGTTTTGTACCGGGCAGATGACGAAATGGCCGAGGCTTGGTTCGTGGCCAAGACTATCATCGAATTGCAAGACCCGCCCGCCTCGCAAGCGAGAGCGTTGCGGGCAGGCGGGAAATCAAATGAATTGGAGTACGTTAACGAAGAGGATGATACGATTTTGGGCCGGCTCATGCGCAAAAGCCAAGCCCGGGTGCTTCCCAAACTTCAAAATCGTGCGGGACTAAATAATATTGCCGTGCTTTATCGCACCCACGCCCAGTCGCGCGTTATTGAAGAGATGATGATCGAATCCAGCATCCCATACCAGATTGTAGGCGGCTTGAAATTTTATGAACGCAAAGAAATCAAAGACATGCTGGCTTACATTAAGCTGATCATCAATCCCAACGATTTGGTGTCTCTCAAACGCGTGGTCAACGTGCCGCCGCGGGGGATCGGCCCCAAAGCATTCGACATGCTCAAGCAAGCGCTTATAACCCACGATGACGATGAGCTTGCCAAAGTGCTGGATGAAAAACCGGCAATAAAAAGTTTTTTTGAAATCTTAAATACAATTTCGGGCCTAGACGAGAACGGAGCCAACATTTTGGATATCCTACGCAATGTCATGCGTCTGACTGGTTATGAACGATTCCTTCGCGACGGATCTGAAGAAGGGGAAGGCAGATTTGAAAACGTGCAGGAATTATTCAACGTTGCAGGAATTTACAAAGCTTTGCCCTGGAAAGAAGGATTAAATAAATTTCTGGAAGAAGTCACGCTTATGACGCAGGCGGATGAAATTGATTTGAATAGTCCCAAAGTCACACTCATGACTTTGCATCAAGCCAAAGGTTTGGAATTCGATACGGTTTTTCTTATCGGCTTGGAAGAGGGGATACTGCCGCACTCGAGGTCCATCCTGGAAGCTAAAGACATTGCGGAAGAAGTCCGCTTGGCTTACGTCGGTGTGACAAGAGCGAAAAAAAAGTTGTTTCTAGTGCACGCGCTTACGCGCAAGACTTATGGCATACGCAATATGAGTGTACCTTCGCGAATCCTTAAGGCCATTCCCGAGCACCTGCTCGACATATATGAATATACTTACGGATCCTAATCACTTAAAAAATCTTTTGAAAGGCTTGGGACTTCGGCCCAAAGATTATTTGGGCCAGAATTTTTTGGTCAGCGAAGTAGTCCTCGAACAAATTTTGGAAGTGGCGGAAATAAAAAAATCAGACATCGTTGTAGAGGTCGGACCGGGAATGGGAGTCCTCACGCAAGTTTTGGCAGAACGAGCGGGAAAAGTAATTGCCATAGAGAAAGACAGAACATTCGTGCCGGTCTTGAATAAATATTTTGATAAAAATAAAAACGTCGAAATTGTCGAGCAAGATGTTTTGAAATATAATTTCGAATCGCTTCCGGGAAAATATAAAATCGTGGCCAACATTCCTTACTACCTCACCTCGCATCTCATCCAAATTCTTTTGGCGCTCAAAAATAAGCCTGGCAGGATTGTGCTTATGGTTCAAAAGGAAGTGGGGGAGCGGATTGTCGCGGCCCCTGGCGCTCTTTCGCTTCTGGGTATTTCGGTTCAAATGTTTGCCGACGCCGAAGTTGTCGCTACGGTTCCCAAACAAAACTTTTGGCCCATGCCTAAAGTTGGTTCATGCATAATTCTGATTCAACCAAAAAATAAATTTCCGGAAATCGAAGACCAGAAATTATTTTTTCGCATTTTGAAAGTTGCGTTCGCCGGCAAAAGAAAACAAATTCATAACACTCTTGCAAACGGATTTAAGGAAAATAAAAATAAGATTCCCGTCTGGTTAAAGGACGCGAAAATTGAGCCATCAAAAAGACCGCAAGACCTAGCAATAGGTGATTGGGTGAGGTTGTATCAGGTGATTTCTTCGTCAAGGCTGTAACTGCTTGCATGATTTCGAAATTTGTGCTATAATATATACATAGTTTGAGAGTGGATTGACACAAAAATCAAAAAAATAAGGCAATAAAGAGAGATATAGGGGTTTAGAGAGGGACCTATTTTTGCTTGTTGCCTGGAATTTATGGAGCAGAAACCGAAATATAAACTGCCAGAAATTTTTCTTACAGCATTAATTCTTTTAGTGCTGCTTGTCTTTTTGTTCGTGCCAATCAGTTCGCAAGTTAAAGCGGCAACAGCATTTGTTCCTTTCGGCGGCAGAATTCTATATTTCTCACCACCGTTTGCTACCGGATTTGTAAATTGTCCGCCATTTGTGGCTGTCGAAAACATCGGAGGTCCTTATAAAGGTATTTTGTTTTTGGCAGTTCCTCCAGCACAACCAAAAATGTATTACAATTTCTATACCCCAGGGGTTGCAGTACTTGGAAATTTTGTTCCATTTCCTATTCCAATTAATTGTTATGTTGCGCCTATATACCCAAGCAATATTTTTGGAACATCAGCAAGTCCTACCTTTTAAAACAAAATGAAAATTAATTCAAAAATCAAACTGTTGATTTCCTTGACTCTTGCAATTGTTATAGCGGGCGGATTTTTTGTTTACCGTAAATTTGATCACAAACAGGTTTCAACTGCCAGTGTAGTGGAACCTAAATCCGAACAAACAAAAATTCCAGGATGGTGGTATCAAAAATATTTTGGCTTCAGCGTGTGCAGTCAAGATATCTGCAAGCCCGACGCTGACCCAGATCATGATGGTTTAACAAATCAGCAGGAATATTATTATCACGCTGATCCTATGAATGCGCATACAGCAGGTGACGCTTTGAATGACGGAGAAATGGTGGCCCAAGGATTTGATCCGAGCAAAAAAGGACGGGTAACTTTTTCACAGTCAGCCAGCGACGACAACGTTGTAGGAGAAAGTTTGGTGTTCGACCGGGATATAAAGAATTTGATTACGGATGTAACTCAAATCAACAATGCACAAATTCCGCAAGTCTCGGCAAGTCTAAATTTTTCGAACATAAATACTAAACAGAGTTTACAGAATTACTTCAATCAAATTGGAATATTGTATGCAAAATATTTTCCTGAGAACCAAAGCAATTTTTTGGCTGACGCTATTTCTCAAGGAGACAGTGAAACAATCTCAGCGGTGAAGTTGAACATGCAAAAAATGGAATCTGAGTTGGAAACGATGCCGGTTCCATCCAGCGCTGAACAGCTGCAAAGATACCATTTGGCTTTGATGCAAGTCGTGCCTTTGATTGTGAACGTGCCTTCAAAAGACCAGCTCGAAAGTGCAACAGACAATATTAGCAATGGTTGGTACGATAATGTAAAGACTTACAGTTTGCTTGTGCAGAGAATTCAAATGGCAACTAAATTGCTAAAGGATAAGTATGGGATTAATTAAGTTCCAAAAACAAATTGCAATCCTATCCACGTTTACGATTGTTTTCGTGACCGCTTTTGGCTTCATGGCTTTTTTGCCAAATAAAGCTCAGGCCCAGCTAGCCAGTTCTCCCATAGGGACTGGTGCTGTGGCTGCCATTACAGTCCCAACCAATACTTTGGGTGATTTACCTAGATCCGCAGAGTCCTGGTATATTTCCATTATGCGAGGCATTGCTTTTGCTGTTGTCGATAAACTTACCAACACACTTATTAATAAAATTACAGAAAAGTATCGTATCCAGAATTATTTGTATTATGATCAAGTGTTGTCTAATTATTATCTTATGCAGTTCATCCAGGATAAAATTACGGATCCTGATTTACAAACAATATACAATTTAATGAATGCTGCTTATGTAACTGGTCAGTATACTGGTCTTAATGGGCAACCGAATCCTAATAATGCGGCAATACCTAAGCTCAAAAAAGCAATATCGGATTATTATTTAAAGATCGGCGGCGTACCAGAAAGTACTGTATTTAATCCACCATCGAATATGTCTGATGCGCAGTATTTCGATGCCGCCGCTTCTTACTTCCAAAATCCACCAAGTTTCACGGCTCAAAATTTGTATGGAGATTTCGGTGCATTCCAATCAAATGCCACTACTGCAGCACAACTTGAAGTGATAGTCGGAAATTCTTTGAAAGCAGGTCGTGTAATAGGCGGTACTTGTGCTTTTGCCTCGGGTGCTTCTATACCCACAGCAGCAGCGAGCACCCCCACTTCGTGTGCAGCGGCAGGAGGAACATGGAAGCCATCTAGTCTTGATCAAGCACGATCTTTTATTCAAAACCCGACCATCTATATAAATTCTTGGTTGCAGTCTTTTATTTCACAGAGAACTAACACTAATTTTGATCCTAATAATTTTTGGTACGCTATAGGAAGTGCTCTGGGCAACTTTCTAATAAACAAACTGACCTCGAGTTCAGGAGATGTTTTAAATGAAAATCCAACATATTCATATTCGCCTGGTCAGACCGTAGCTTCTCCAGGCAAGGAAATAGACATTGATGGCGATGGAGTTATGGATGGTTTGGACGAAGACAATGATGGGACACTAAATTCTTCTCCAGATATATGTTACTGGGGAGGAATAGATGGTACCGTTATGCCACCATGCAAAGGTTCGTTAGCTGCAACTACACCGCCGCCGCCTCCTACGACTGGCGGGGGAGAGCGGCCGGCGTGCACAGTGGAAGGATACAATGAACAGCAATTCTTGCTGCCGCTTTTGAATGCTATCCCGCCGATGGATCCTGTAGTGTCTCCACCGCCTGCTGATTATCAAGCTGCTGTAAATGCCGCTGTCGCGCAAACCGACCAGAAATTCGGCTTGAGTCCCGCACAGCAAAATTCAGGAGATTATAAACCTGATAACAATACAATTGGCTATCCGCAGTGGTATGCGGCAGGTCCGACTCCAAGCCGGCCATTTTCTCCTGGAACCAATATCCAGTGGGATGCTAATCCCGTTTGTCCGGCGCCATAACTAATCTTTATATGAGAAACAAAAGCAAAATTTTAATAGGGGTTCTTACTGTGGCGATCGTTTTATCGTCTGCGGCTTTTGTTTATGCACAAACAACCACTATTGGTAACGCTAATGGTACCTGCAGCTTACCAGGATATTACCTCCAAACTACTTGCGAAACAGCTAATGGTGTATGGACGCCTGCAGCTGGAACTCCAAGTACTACTCAACCAAATGGTGATGACATTACTGCAGCTGAACTTCAAAAGATGGATCAAATTAGCACGCAATTGTTAAAAGATAGAGTTCAGGGAGTTGATGTTACGAGCCAAGTTAACTCTCTCAAAGCTGAATGTGCCAGCATTGGAGATAAACTCGCAAACGATACAGGGAAAGTTGCAGGCCAAAGCTGGAATACTTGGTTTAGTGAGGATTCCATTTATTGTTATTGGGGCCGATATATGGGGCCCTCAACAACAGCCGATAATATGGGACGTATGATAAATGTGGTACGGGATACGAGTGTTGATACTTTTAGGGTTTCAAAGGGCACTGGGAAGAATCCTACTCAAACGGCAGATTTATATAAAACATATGTGCAGGCGCAGAACGATTCATTAGCGCTAAAAGCAAAAGTAAATCCAATAAGTCAGGCGATAGGACTCATCTTAGATCTAATTTTGAATACTATTGCCGCAGCTATAACTTTGTTTGCTGCCCTTGCCGGAAAACTAATGGATTGGTCGTTTGTAGTAAACAGTACTGCAGCAGACCCGGTGATTATTATGAAAGCATGGAGTATTGTCAGGGACTTTTGCAATGCCGTTTTTATTTTTGCAATTATCTTTATTTCGTTAGGCACCATTTTGCGATTGAGAGATTATAGCGGGAACACTGCCAGGTTAATCCTAAATGTAATATTTATGGCTTTGCTGATTAACTTCAGCAAAGTTATAGCAGAAACGTTAGTTCTCGTTTCCGATAAGGTGATGGGGTTGTTTTTGTCAGGAATACAGTTAAAGAGTATTTATAGTGCATTATCATATACAATAACCAATGGCCAAGGGATCGATGGTTTTTTTGCTGGGGGATTAAATGGAGCAATGTCTGCTTTAACTTATGACATCGGCAAAATAGTATTTTCTAGTATTTTGTTATTCACTTTCTTGATGTTGGCAGGGTTATTCTTCGTCAGAAAAATTGGATTATGGGTTCTTATTGTGCTTTCTCCAGCGGCTTATGCGCTTCGGCTTATTCCGTCCGCAAAAAAATACGCCGACCAATGGTGGAGCGTATTTACGAAATATTTGACTTGGGGCCCGATTGCAGCATTTTTTATATTTTTAGCCGAAGTTATATTGAAGAGTCGCCCGGTGAATGGCGGAGGATTTGATACTCCTTTGGGCCAAATCAATATTGATTTTCTCATCATCTGCTTCTTCTTGCTTGCAGGGTACAGGGTAGCCAAATCCAGCGGGATGTATGGAGCTGAATTTGTGACAAAATTCGCTGAAAAAGGCCTGGGCGGATTCGCTGCTACTGGTAAGATGGCCGCTAAGTATATTGGTCGCGGTACCCCTTTGCGACAAATTGGCGATGCAATAGAAAAAAGAAAGCCGGGTTTCAAAGATACGACTGCTTACAAAGCTTTGGGCGCTTGGCAAAAAGGTGTTCAAAAAGTTAGCGCGCTTCCAGGAGCTGTAAAGGAAGGTTTGGATAGAACAGAAAAGAAATATCAAGGAGAAGTTAAGAAAGAGAAGAGGAAATATCTCGCTTGGGCTAAATTATTGGATACGAGCAAAGAAGGGATCGCTGAATTGGAGGAGGATGAGGCCCGAAAAGACTTTATTGAGCAATTTAAAGTTGGCGGGAAAGGCGATGCTGGTAAACTATCCAAATGGGTATCTAACGTAAGCGAAGATGGATTGCGAGGC
>CAZOKE010000018.1:0-2387 GCA_964580495.1 uncultured Candidatus Saccharibacteria bacterium | reverse complement strand
GAGGCATATCCCGCGCTTATGCAGCCGGTGAAATTGAAGCAAAATGGAACGGCAATTTCTTGGAAGAACTCGCAAAGCGTAAAAGGATTCCGAATGAGTCAATCCCAAGCCTTACTGTAACAACCACGCAGCCTAATGGAGCTGGTGACGTGCAAATGGCTTTTGAACAGAAAGATGCGCGCGGGGCCGTGACGCCTCGGCAGGTTTTGCTTAATGCAGGAAATTCAACCGAGGCGCTGAACACAGACGAGCTTCAGAAGTTCCAGGAAGATTTGCAGAAGAAACAGGAAAAATTGGATCGCACGCGGGAGTTCTTGAAGGGAGTCGAAAATGATCCGGATGCTGAAAAGAAAATTTTGGAAGCTCAAGCTTCGGGGCGGATTTTCACAGAAGGCGAAGCCGGGCAAGCTGCAAAGCTGATTGATGCCACTCGAGGAATAGGTCAAAGAGCCGATATTAATAATTCGCGAGTTGTTTCAAATGGAGCCAGAATTTTCCTGAGCAAATCGGCTGCGGAAAAATTGAATTTGGGCATAGGCCAGGATGCGAATATTCCCGAAGGGGAAGTTGAGAATCTCATTGTAAGCCTCAAAGGTGAAATTACTTCGGAACAGGAAAAATTTATCCGCGATGCCGCAGCGAATTTAGGCAGTGTGAATGTATTCCGTGGCGTTATGGAGCCGCTCAAGTCGTATGTGTCTGATGTGGCGCAAGTCCGCAACATTCGCCTCGCGGATTCAGAGCGCAAACAGCATGAGGCCACGCACATGTTTATGGCTTATCTGCAGAAGACCAAACCTGAAGCATTCGGCGCAATCATAAGCAAAGTTACGACCGACAAGAATTTTGATCAATTGAAAAAGCAGATTATTTCAGAAAATAAAGTTTACGGAAGTTATTCTGACGTCCAAATGGTGGAAGAGATTTTGGCAAGAAAGGGGACCTATGAAAAGGTTAAAAATAATGTCGAACCTTTGATTTCTCCGGAGCGGGCCGGGTTCAGAACCCAAATCAAAAATGTACTTTCTGGCAAACAGCTTCCCGACAGAGCCGAGAAGGTCCGCGAGAGGGTTATAGAACGGGTAAGCATATTGGGCGGATCTGGTTCAAATAATTTGAGCGGGGTAAGCGCTGCTGCTTCTCAAATCAAAGGAGCTGCGGGAGAACTTTCCAAAGCCACTACGAGTATCAAGGGAGCTGCGACTGAAATTAAAAGTGCAGCTACTGAGTTAAAGCAAGCGGCAGAAGTCCAACGAAATGACAGTCGTCTAAATAATTTTAATCTTAAGGATTTAGCAAAACAATCTTCCATACAACAACAAACAAACGCAGCAAAATTGAATGAAGCTGCCCAAACAATAAAGAAAACAGCAGAAACAAACTCCGAAAATATAGCCGATGCCGCAAAAGATATATCTCAAGCTGCAAAAACCCAACCTAAACAAAATTCAGATAAACGAGTCTTTCCAAGCCAGATAAACCCGCCAACACCGCCAGTAATCCCGCCCTCAACCGATAAATCGAATCAAACCAGAATATGAGCATCGTAGAAAAATGTAAACAACTTTTAGAGACATCTGTCCTTTTTACAGAAGACCAGAAAAAGGCTTGGTTAGATTTGCTGCCTAAAATGAATGACGACGAATTGAAGGAATTGCATGGAATTTTGGCAGATGAGGTTTTGGAATTGAAGAAAGAGGGGATTGTTTTGATTGAGGATCCGAAATTGGAAACAGAATTATTAAGCGCAGAAATCCAACATGGCGCCAGTTTGGATCAACTCAAGGCCGCAGCAGGGATCGCTCCAGCTCCAAAAGCAAATTTCAAAGACGAATTAAAGCGAGAAGTTACTACACCAGAGTTGAAAGGCGATGTTCAGGTACCTATCCCGCCGCCAGCACCCGTCGCAGAAGCAGCCAAGCCTCAAACTAAATCTGAAGTGGCTCTGATGGACATCGAAGCCAAGCCTTTGAATGAATTGGTCAGTTTATCGCAAATCCGCACAGTCCAGGATCTGAAAAAAATCCAAACCGCGCATTTGAGGCAGAATGATTTGGCAAAGCAAATTCAACTCATAAAGAGCAAAATAATCGCACTGATCAACGCTAACCGAGTACTGCCTTATTATGTGGTAAACGCTTTCGAGGCCAGTCCGCTGTTCCAAACCTATCTTTCGATTGGAGAAAAGCTGATCACCAATACAAACCCTGATCGAAACCAAGCGTACAATGACTCTGTGGAAGCAGCCCAGGCGAATGACGAAGACACATTGAAGATCGAAGAGTTTGAAGCGATAGCGGATTTAAGAAAACAGATTGAGCAGCTCTAAAGGTTGTCGGGTGTTGGTTATCGTTTGTCGTTTCTCGAAAATGGACCTCGTGGTTCAT
>CAZOKE010000017.1:0-24908 GCA_964580495.1 uncultured Candidatus Saccharibacteria bacterium | reverse complement strand
CGTTGAAATCCCACTCATATAGCGACTGCATTGCAATAGTTCTGGAAAGATGACGGTTAGCCAATTTAAGTAATCTTAATTTCTAAATTGTTTACGCTTTCGCTTTCGCCTTGATCTTAATCACTTGCCGTCCCTTGTAATAGCCGCAGTTTTTGCAGATTTCGTGCGGGCGGACCGGGAAGTTGCAATTGGAACAGAGTGACAAATGCGATTTGGAAAGATGGTCGTGCGAGCGTCTTTGATTTCGTCCAGACCGAGTCTTGTGCTTCTTTGGTACTGCCATATTTTTAGCTTAATTAAATCAATTAATGGACCTTTGCTTGCGTGTCTTGAATTGTTATTTTAAAATTTAGACTTAGGATTTATATCACAAAATCGCGAATTGGTCAACCAGCTTGAAACAAACCCATCCACAGTAAAAGATAAATAACTCTGAAGCGAGGGTGGCGCGGCTCGGTAGGGACTATTTATCCTCCCCACCACACAAATGAATAACTACAAGGCTGTGCGAATCGGGGACCCCGCTGGCGCGCAGCGCAAGCGAGCACCTGCGGGGTGATTCGCACAGCAAAATTATTATTCATAAAAACCCAGATATCTGCCGACGAACAGGAGATCCAGCTCCAGTTTCAGAGAAACTGGGGCGGGATTCGTCGGCAGGTACCTGAGAATTTTATAAGAATTGGGAGTGGATTGTTTATCGAAACAATCCACTCTTTTTCGAATCACGACGCTTGACGTAGATTTTCCTCCTCTTGCTTGTCTTGGAACGATTCCGCCAGCCGGGCATAGAACCTGGAAAATCCAACCTGGTGGAAGTTCAGGATCAGCCCGATCGGGGCAAAAACGATCTGACACCAAACCAGATGCGCGATGCCGGGCTGGACTCGACCGGGGCGGCGGGCATGGAAGCTGGAATTGAGCATCCAGCAAACACCCCAAACCATCGCGATTGTGGCAAAGCCCACTAATTCTGCCATACAACACCTCCCATAGGTCAGCCAAATCTTATTTTCTGAGCCGCGTCGATAGCATTGGCGGCCCGGATTTGAGGTTCCGCATTTTGATGAAACGATATCCCCTGCGGATGCTGGAGTAAAAATTGAGGCCCCTTTGGTTGGCATCCAAGAAACAGAACGCGGTGCCAATCAATGGAATGAGCATTGCCAGCCGGCCGCCGATTTTTTCGATCCAGGATGAACCGAAAAATTCGATTTGCTCCTGCCTATTCAGGCCAGCGTAGTAGCAGAGATGGAGGCTGATAATGACAACGTATGCCCAAATCGCGAGCAAAATTGCCAGCAGTTTTATGTAAGGCATTCGGAACCCTCGAAAAGAACAAACGGGACTATACCCGTTTTCCGACCACAAATTTTTCTGATCGGGAAACGGGAGGAGAACAATTAAATTGCATCTGTTCTCCTCGTAACTAAATCTTATCGGAGCACGGGTTCCCTATGGTATCCCCTGAAAGGATCGTGCCCCCAGTCCTCTTCTCCGAAAATTTCCAGCATTTCGAGCTCGTCATCTTCCCAGTCCTGGATAAGTTCCCGGATCTGGGTTTCGACTTCTCGCGCCGGTGAGTCCCGCCGAGCATTTTTTTCGAGCCGGGCAGGATTGCTCTGGTCCGACATTGCTCCTCCTCGTTGACGCTAGTTGACGATGCAAGCCTCGCGCCCGGTGAGCGCGGTATAAATCTGCTCGTCGGTCGCCATGATCCGCACGTTTCGCAGCTTTGCCAGCAGCTCTGCAGCGGAAAACGAAGTGCTGTGCATCCCGAATTCTCTGAATTCGAGATTGATCGTGCCGGAGCTGGCTTGGGAGCTCACGTAATGCTTCGCCAGCCTCGACCGCACAATCCGCAGCGCTCGGTGGAATTCATCCGGCATCTTTGCCCTCCGATTATGCCAAAAACAGAATGAGTGCCGCCAGAACGAGCACGATGCCCAAAACCAACCATTCTTGGAAGCTCTCGTACCGCTCGTTGACGTGGATCTGGATATTATCCAACATATCTCCTTTTGTTTTGTGGGTATTCCCTCTCTATCCCCGATATTATATCGGAAACAGGGAAAGAATGGGAACAATAAACCAATTGCTGTTTTTTGTTCCCGAAAACGCCTACACTTGGACCTGCGGCTCGATTGTGATCACACCGTCGGGATGCACGCGGATCTTGTAGAACTTCGGACCGTGCGTGCCGCGCCGGGCCACAGAAACTCCGATGACTTTGCGGCGGCGCTTGAGGCTGTCCACGACTTGCTGCTCGGTGTCGCAGACCTCGACCTGCTTCAGTTCCTCGTAGATCGCGAACTTGCCGATCGGGGCTTTCCCGGTGAAAGTCATCTGTCAGAACTCCTCTTCTTCGCCGAACTCGTCGTCGAGATCGTCATCGTCCTCGCCATCCGGTTCGTCGAACTCCGGGTTACTCATGGCATCATCGTCTTCCGGATCGCTCCCATCATCGTCAGGATCGGTGATCGCGCGAAACGCACGATCGTAGGGGTCCTTGTCGTCGCGCCTGGGAAGCTCCCCTGCGAGTTCGAGGTCGTGCCTGCAGGCAATCCCATCTTCGGCATTGTACACGCACCGGCAGTTGGCTTTGCCCACGATGTCATCGCGGTTTCGCAGACTCATATGTCCTCCTCAAATGTGACCAAACTTGAGCTTTCGAACCGAAATTGATTCGAACTCTCGAGAAAGGTTCCCTCACATTCTTCCAAACAGATTTTCTGAGTAGAATGTGAGGAGGGGGGAACGACGAATTGCTTGTCGTTCCCTCAAAAACGGCCCCGGACAATCCCGATGATAACAAACGCCACGAACCCCAGAACCACGAACGGAGCGGCGGCGCGGAACATCGCGTTGACGATCGAAGTGCCGATCGCCGGGTCAAACATCATCGCAACAACCAGAATCGCGAACAGAGTCGCGAGAAGCCGCTGCGGAGTGCCGAGGAAAAAGCGAAACCAAATCATAAGTCCTCCTTTAGGACCAATCTTCAGCTCCCAAAAATATTCAGAAGCTAGAGAAAGGTGGGCTGCTTGCCGAAGGCAGCCCTATTGAGTTGGTTTGGCGACCGTACGGTCACCAATCATATACGCGGCATGGAAAAGTCCTCCTACTTGTCGACTCGCTGTATAAAGACGGCGAGCCGCGCCTTTGGTGTTTGTCCCGGACATTTTAGCACATTGTCATGGCTGCTTGCCCCGCCGTAGCTTTAGCATAGGCTGGGTCCGGAACACCAGATCGATTTGAACCGTGGCATCGATCAACACGTCGTTTTACTATTTCGCTACTTCTCCTTGTCGGACTGAAGGTCAATCCAGAACCAGGCAATCGCGTCATCCATGTTCGGATCTGTCACACGACTGGCGTATTTGCTGCGCTCCCACTCCTCAATTGTGTGAAATTGCGCAACTTCGCGCCAGGTCGGAAAATACTTTCGAGCCGTGAGTGAGCTCGTTACGTCTTCTTCTACCCGGATGCACTTCGCCTCGTAGTCGCAATCGACGCGAAACCCAGGACCAGCATCGCGAAACATAGGAACCTCATTGCGCTTGCGCGCCTAACTATTTCCAAACTTGAATCCCTCACTTTCTTCAGAGCGAATTCTCCGACTAGAAAGTGTGGGACTCGAGAAAGGTCCCTCACATTCTACATCAAGTATTCTCCGTAAAGAATGTGAGGGAGAAAACCCACGCGCTCGCTTCGTCCTCAGACGATTTGAGCAGCGGTTAGAAACCGACCCGCACGCCGACCACAGCCGACTTGGTGGTCAGGTGCTCTGGAGCCGGACCGGCGAAGGGTGAGCCTTCGGAGCGGATCAGCTGGTAACTGTACGCGAAGGTCGCATCCAAGTTCCGAACCAGTCGGTAGCTCATCCGGCCCGAGGCCTGCAGGCCAAACCGGCGGCCCTCGTTCATGTCCATGTCGTTGTCGAACACCTCACCCAGGTAATCCTGGTGTGAGCTGAAGTGCCGGTCGATGCTGGGGTAAAACAGGAACTCCGGCTCCACCCCTAGCTTCTCGAACTGGAAATGCGACCTGGCGCCGACTTCGAAACCCTTGTACGTTTGGGTCTCGTTGTAGTCGGTGATGAACCCCGAGCCGTCGAAACTCGTCTGGTGCATGTTCTGGTAACTGTTTTTGAGCGAGTACTTCATGTACCCGCCAACCACGTCGAGGTGCGGCAGCACGCGGTACGAACCCGTGATCTCGACATGATTGATGCTGCCGCCGTACTCTTGCAGACTGTTGTCTGGCCGGTACTCAAGACCGGTCAGTGTGTCGATCGACCGGGGCGGATTCTGCGCCGAGCTGCCGACCGTGAACTTCACGGCAACCGACAGCTTGTTGACCGGGGTAGCCGAAATCTTCATCGTCTGCTCCGGCGCCGTCCACTGCGTCGAGTTGAGGATGATGCCCGGCTGCGGACTGTTCCAGCTCGTCCCCACGGAATTCATGGAGGTCTCGATCGCCGCCGACACGTGGATCCGATCCTGCGCCTGCGCTGCATGCGCGACGAGCAGGATGCTGACGAGTGCCAATGCAAACTTCTTCATTTTCCACTCCTTGGAAGGAACAAGATCGGCTTAATTACCGATCTCGAAGACTTAATCCGCCAGCTGGCGGATTCAAGTGCTCGAGAAAGGTGGGAATGCGTCGAGCATTCCCTATTCAGTTGTTATCGCCCCCAGCAGGCGTCTACGATGGCCTGCGGAAGGCGATTGCAAATAGTGGTGTTTGAGCGGACAAATCTCATTCCGCCGAACATGATGACCAGAATGACGACCATGCCGATGATGAGTGCGAGCGACTCGTTGTACGTCAACTCTCTATCTCGCATCAAATTTCCTCCATCTGCGGTACTCGCCTTAATTAGCGATTCCCTTCTTCCAACTTCTACTTTCTACTTACTATTTTCTACTTTCTAAAACTCAGAAGAAGAGAGAGGAACAGGAGACCTATGAAAGATAATCCTGCTCCTCTTTATGAAACCTACACCGACGGACGGAAGACGATGGGCCTGTCACCCCCGGGCTGCGGAAGTGCCGCATCCACAGGCGGATCGTATCCACGATCCGGGACTTCGACGCCGGCGGCGTGAAGGCCTCCCGGACTGCGGCTGGCGACGCGATGACGCGGATCGGCTCACGAACGATCGTGGGCTTGCGGGTGCACGCCCGGCGCTCGTAGTAGTCAATCCGACGCGGCTTGCTGTGCTCCATCCTCGAGCGCTCCGACGCAAGGTGCTGCCTGTACGGGCAAGACATAGTGTCCTCCATTCCGAGTGAACGAAACCAAGGGAACGCCTCCCTTCTCCTGGATTCATAATTCATAATTCCTAATTCATAATTCCAAAAGAAGAGAGGAGAGACAAACTGGTTGTCTCTCCTGTCCACGGTACCTAGTGGTACATGGGAGCGGGCGCCACCGTCCAGTGGACTGGCGGAATGCCCCGAACCGGCACGGGCCGGCCGCCGTCGAGCCGGTAGTGCTGTCCGTTCTCGTCGACGAGGCTGTTGTGCACACGATCGAGCCGGAAGTACAACAGCTGATGGTCCGGGGTCTCCACGATGGCACCAGAACGGTCCACAATCACCTGAAACATCACACACCTCCCAAACTGACGTGTTTACTTGATCCAGCTGATCAGCTTTCCCTGCTGAACCATCTGGATCCGTTTTGATCTTGGTAATCTTGGGTTTTTCGTGCTCTGAGGTATTTTCTTCATACTTCACCTCATTTGCTATTCCCTTCTTCTATTTTCTAGATTCTATTTTCTAGACTTCAGAAGAAGAGAGAGGAGCCGGTACACAGGTATTACTTTGTATAAACCTGCTCCTCTGTATGAGACCTATTCGCCACTAAGGATCGGAACTATTGCGAGGAGACCGAATCCCGTGATCACTGCTGCCATCACAATACCCACCAAGGGGTGTTCGGCAGTGGGCACGGTTTGCGCAACTGCGACCCAGACCATCACGATGAGCGCAACGATCATCAAAGCAAACACGTATCTCATTGTAAACTCCTTTATTTTCAGGTCCGCCGGATTTGGCGGATTCCCTTCTGCTGGTCTCATTGGTTACTAGAACCGAGAAGACCAAGAGAAGGGATGGGAGCAAGTGGGGCAATACTTACTCCCTAATGTTGCCCCTACTTGGAATTCGGGGCAGGTTTGTCCGATTCACCGCGGCTGACGCGTACCAGACCGCCGAGGTCCTGATCGAACCAGTACAGGCGGCCGTCGGACTTGCCTCGGAACAGCAGTTTGGTGCCGTCCGGTGAGAACAGGTCGGTGACGTCCTGGCCGTTGATCGAAAGCTTCAGCTGCTCGAGCTCGAGCGTGGGAATCACGATGCCCAGTTGAGCCGTCTTCTCGCCCATGGCCCAGGACATGGCCTGGCCGTCGCGGGTGATTGTACCGCCGAACGTCCAGTCCGCGACCTTCGTCATCTCGATGCTCGACGGGAACCGCGGGTCGATGTGGCTCCTGTAGGCGTACACGCCGGTGCCGATTGCGAACAACAGGCCGATGGTGGTGATGCCGAACAAGATTTTCTTCACAGATTCCTCCATGCAAATTGGATCGGTATTGATCCAAAAGGGTCACTTATTGTTTCCCTTCTCCCGGCTTCATGTTACATGATTCATGCTACATGACTTCAGGAGAAGGGAGGAGATGGAATGATGATTTACCAATCAAGGTTTCAATCAAATCCATCTCCAATTGTTTCTGACCTACATCAGCGTCTCGGCTCCGGCGCCGTAGCGCAGAGCTGTTGAGCGGATGAGGGCGTTGGCCGTGCCGCGGTCGATGACCTCATACGTCATGTTGTTGCGGTAGTGCGTCTGAATCCCAAGCTTCGCTCCCGGGTAATCCGAGACATGGTAGATGTGCTCACCGGTGATGATCCACACCGCCTTCGAGGCAACGAAGTCGACACCCGGTGTTTGTTCGTCTGCCGAGGTCCTGCACGCCGACCCGATGAGGCCAGGGTTGTGCGTGACGAACTTCCAGAACGAATCGCTTTCGTAGAGCACCACGAAGATCTCGTCCTGCGGAAGCCCGCGCTGAATGCTATCGAAGTCCTCGCGGGACAGATCACCCCACCCGAGCTTCTCGCCGGCGGCGTTGTACCAGCCGCCGTTGTGGACCATGTCATCGCAGCGGATCTGGCCGCACGACAGTCCAAACAAGTGGCTGGCGTTGCGGAATTCATGTCCGAACAGACCTTTGGTCAGCTGCATCTCACTCCTCCTGGAGTTTTTCGGGATCTATTCCCTTCTTCCGATCTCATTGATTACAAGAATCAAGAAGATCGAGAGAAGGGAGACGACATTTTGCGGAATGTCGTCGAAGGTGTGTCCAGCTCCAGTTTCGTCAGAAACTGAGGCTGGAAGGCCGCAACCTGGTCATTTGCAGAGTCTAGCAATTACCAGTATCCAGACCGCCAACATGGCATCTATAAGCGCAGATACTGGCTTACCTGCCGATAAATCGGTGATTGCCACTGCCGCCAAGAAGCCCAAGCTGCATGCATTCGCTGCACCTCTCGAGGTGCTCTTCCATGCGAGCGTCCTCGAAATCGGTTACCTTGCACCGTGCCTGACTGAGGGCTTGCTCGGGGGTCAGGTGCTTCTTCGAATCGTTATACATATCTGCCTCCACAATTCTTGGTACTATTTTTTAATACCGAGAAGAGTGGAGAGGATTTAGATTCGGATAAATCCTCGGAAAAGTGTGTGCGCATCCGTCTGCGCTTGCACTGCCAAATGGCTGTGCGGTAGGTGTCCTCCTTCAGATTACGATGGTCTGGAACCGCTCGGTTGCTAGGACGAGATCTCCAATTGCCTCAGCCTTCGTCCGACCAGTCCCTTGAACCCCCGGATCCTTCTCGAACCACGCCATCCAAAGACCCGAGACGCACCTGAGAATGATTGTCCGTTCTTCCAACTCCATTTTGCACCTCTCATACAAATCCGTTACTTCCACAACTCTGAAAACTTAGGTAAACTCTAGAGCTTATGTTACAACTCTGTCTAACAATCTAAACTTTCAGAATAGTGGAGAGGAACGAAACAGGTCGCTCCTCTACTGGCAGTTTGTTTTGGTGGGATTGGTCTTGTTTGCAGCTGCCGCTGCAGACTTAGTTGTTCTCAGCGACTCTGACGACCTCGGCTTCTCCGTAGGTCTTGATCGTCCGATCGAACATGATCGTCTCGATCTTGTACTTGCGGAGGCCATACTCCAGGATTTCGCCGACGCGCGGGCGTCTGATCGACGTCGTGTGTCCGAGAAAGGAACCTTCGATGTATAACTTTATCGAATACGCTTCCATCGAACTCCTCCATTCGAAACTTGTTTCCTTATCACCTTTAGGTGAGGCATTGGGCGGGTGACGCGATTCGGGAACCACGTTCTCACTCGCAGCATAAGCGAGCATGTGAATGGGGTGAATCGCGACAGGACCCGCAGCAATGCCGAACCTTTACTTCCAGAATTCTGGGGGTGCTTATCTGATTGCTATGAGGGCAAATATATAATTTCCCTGCGGAATCTAGATAACCCTCCCAGAACCCTGGAAATAAAAAACCGGAATCAGGAAATTGAATATCCCAAAACCGGAAGGTATTGAAAAGTAGTTGGGATCATTTCCTGTTTAATGATCTAGATTTTAAATGAACTCGCTTGTGCTTCCGAAATGGATTGGAATTTTCTCAGCCCTACACCCTAATCCCTACAACCTATTTCAGCTTCACGAGAGAGTCCGGGAAGTTTGCAGTCCTTCCCGGTGGCATGCTTGTCAGCATCGGCTGCTTGTCGCAGACCGTTAGCCGGGCATGCCGCCCGATGAGCCTTGGCTCATCACGTACATCCTCCGTCCAGAATTAGCGTCGCTTTTCGTCGTCACTTCATGAACCGATCGAGTTGGACCTGATCGGATCTGCTGGGGAGCTTTGAACGTTTCGGTGTGTTGTGACCTACGACCCTCTGGACTCTAGGTCCTTTGGCTTATTCCTACTTGCGATGCTGACTACTGTCTAGTTGGCTGTCCTAGATCTGTTCAGCAAAGGTTCGGAATCTGCCTGGGTTTTAAGTGTAGATGACTCAACCTACTTGGTAGCTCTGATCCTTATCAGACCGATTTGGTTTTCCCCGATCCTGTGACCCTGCGCTGACGCACTGTCTTGTTCTCAAGCGTCGCGACTTCAGGGGCACGGGAAGTTGGAAAACTATATCTACGAACTTACGAAACTGCTAACCCACCAACATTTTCGTAGTTTCGCCCTTTCGTACTTTCGTAGATTGGTAAGGTTCTGCCTTTGCTATCGTAACGGGTAAGTATACACCCAAACGGGGTCAAAGTCAAGAGCTAAAGCCAATTTTATCCTAAATAATCGCTTAAATAAGCCAAAAACGCAAGCTTTGGCAATTTATGCTGTAATTAATAAATAGCAAAAACTTGCACAAACCGTGTTTTTGCTTATACTTAAGCAATAGCTCACCTGCCAGGAGGGAACGGTATGGCGAAAACCAAAACGAAGAGGGAGACATGCATCAGAAAAGCTAAAAACTGCCTGCCTGTTACGGAGGACCACATCTATGTGAAATGTCCGGTCTGCAAGATGTTTCTCCAACTGACGAAAATTCTGGTCCCGCGTTCAAGCCTCCATAAGCGCGAGATCTACTTCGAAGGCATCTGCTATCAGTGTCCTGACCGTGACAACAACAGCAAAGGACGGATCCGGTCACTCCGGTTCAAAGCCGAAGAGATTAGCTGGAAGGAAGTCCCTGACCTGCTTCCTCTCGACCAGCAGTTTCTGAACAACTCAAGCAACCCACCGGTGAAGCCGGCGATCTCCGCACAAGAAATCTTGGAAAAACTCCACACCGGAGAATTCGAAGGAGTGTAATCAGCAATGCATCGCGACTAACCTGCAGCCCAATATGGACTGCAGGTTTTTTTATAATCAACTAAACATTAAGGCGGGTTTGCGCGAAGCGCAAACCCGCCCCTTTTCTTAGTACTTAGTACTCAGAACTCAGTACTTTTAACTTAGTAATCCATTCCCCCCATCCCCATGCCCCCGCCCATTGGCGCGGCTGGAGTTTTTGGCTCCGGCTTATCCACGACCACAGCTTCGGTCGTGAGCATTTCGCCGGCGATTGAAGCCGCGTTTTGCAGAGCGGTGCGTGTGACTTTCAGCGGATCAATAATTCCGGCTTGCAACAAATCTTTTTTGCCGGTGGAACTGTCATTGGGATCAAACCCGCCGAAATCAAATCCCCAATTGTCCGGCCATTCCTGGACGTCTTTGATCAACCGGTCAGGGTTGAGCCCGGAATTAATGGCAATTTGTTTGAATGGTATTTGGATGGCGCGCTCGATAATTTCCATGCCCACGCGCTCAGCCGAAGTCGGCGATGATGTGATGATATGCCCGTGCAATTTTGGCACAATTTTTGCCAAAGCCGAACCGCCGCCCGGAACGATCCCCTCTTCCACCGCGGCTTTGGTGGCATTCAGCGCGTCTTCGATTTTGAATTTCTTGTCTTTCATCTCGGTTTCAGTCGCAGCCCCGACTTTGATCACAGCAACGCCGCCGGATAGTTTGGCCAACCTTTCCTGGAGCTTTTCCCGCTCATAATCCGAAGTCGAATTTTTCATTTCCACTTTGAGCTGGGCCACGCGGTTTTCGATCTGAACTTTGTCGCCAGCGCCTTCCACGATTGTGGTGTTTTCCTTGTTGGCGATGACCTTGCGGGCCTTGCCCAGCATATTTATGTCAGCTGTGTCGAGCTTAAGCCCCAATTCTTCGGAAATAACCTGGCCGCCGGTTAAGACCGCGATGTCGGCCAGCATTTCTTTGCGCCTTTCGCCAAAACCTGGAGCTTTAATGGCCAAAACCGCAAACGTTCCTTTAAGTTTGTTGAGGATGAAAGTAGCCAAAGCTTCGCCTTCGATGTCATCGGCAATTATAACCAGTTCTTTTTTGCCGGCTCCCACAACCTTTTCCAGCAGCGGCAAAATATCCTGGATCGATGTAATTTTCTTATCGGTAATCAAAATGTACGGATTTTCCCAAACCGCTTCCATGCGCGCCGGATCAGTGACCATATAAGCCGAGACATAGCCTTTGTCAAAGCGCATTCCTTTGACCACTTCTTTCACAATACCGATAGTCTGGCCTTCTTCCACGGTAATAACGCCATCCTTCCCCACGTCCGCCATGGCTTCGGAAATAAGCTTGCCGACTTCGGGATCCAGGGACGAAATGGTGCCGACTTGGGCAATTTCTTCGCTACTGGATACCGCTTTCTTGATTTTTTGCAGTTCGGAAACTACAAACTCTACGGCTTTGTCCAAGCCGCGTTTGATGGAGAGGACATCGGCTTGGTCTTTGACTTCCTTCCAGTTTTTCAAAATAGCTTGCGCCAAAACTGTGGCAGTCGTGGTGCCGTCCCCGGCCACGTCATTGGTTTTTTCCGCCACTTCTTTGATGAGCTGCGCCCCGACATTCTGGAATTTATCTTCGAGATCAATTTTTTTTGCGATAGTCACGCCGTCGTTGGTAATGGTGGGTGCACCATAGCCTTCGTCCAATATCACGTTGCGGCCCTTGGGGCCCAAAGTCACCTTGACTACGTCAGCCAAGGCGTCCACGCCTTTCATAATTTGTTCGCGCGCATCAGACCCGCTCTTAATCAATTTTGCCATAGTATTTTTCCATTAAACATGAATCATATAACATGTAACAAGTCTTTTTACGATTTTTGTTACATGATACATGTTACATCTCTACTTAATTACAGCGAGAATCTCCTCATCTTTCAAGAATCTGTGTTCGACTTTTTGGATTTGGACTTCGTCGCCGGCGTATTTGCCGAACATGACTTTGTCCCCGATTTTGAGATTCATTTTCTTTACTTTATCGCCCTCGCCAATGGCCACGATCTCGCCTTCAGCCTTTTTCTCTTTTTCCGCGGTTTCCGGCAGCACGATCCCGGACTTGGTGGTTTCCTTTTCTTCCAGGACTTTGACCAGTATGCGGTCACCGATTGGTTGAATTGCCATAGATTTCCTTTCTGTTTAATGATTTTTAGGATGAAAAAATGCCCTTTGCCGGACATTTTTGTTTTATTTTACAATGTATTTTACCAACCTACCGCAAGCTTTGCAAGAGATCATAAAATTTCTGGCGGATGTCTTTCCGCGGGTCCAGGGCATGCAATTTCAGCATGTGGGCATTGGCCACGGTCGTGGAAGTGCTCCAGTGGTTTTCCGGCAAGCCAAACGTATGTTTGATATGGATTTTGCGCAAAATTGGCTCCAGAGCAAGAGCCGGAATTACGGCAATTATTTCGAAAAATAATTTAAGCAAGCGATGAAGCGGGGTTCGTTTTTCTAAGTACATGAGCCTGGTATCCAGGTCAAAATTCGGAAAATAACCGTAAATCCAAGGGTTGGCAGAAACCAGACGCTCGTAATTTTTGCGGTTCAGAAGCGGCGCAAACGAGGCAAACCAAAAAGCGAAATGCGGGTCGTCTCCCGGCAACAAAACTTTTGAAAGATCTAAATGGTCGGAAGTGATGTAAAAGCCGAAACAAAACCGTTTGTTGCTGTGCTTTCGGGTTTTGTACACGCCCAAGAAGCGGAACAGCACAATTATCACAGACCGCACGAAGTACAAGGTGCCGGGGCGCGTGACCACGAAAAAATCAATATCCGACTCCTGGTCAGCGTTGCCCATAGCCAGGCTGTTGATGATCGAGATTTGGTCCACAAACGGAATAACCGCCAATAAAGGTAAATATTTTTTGACTTTGCGCAGCCGTTTGGCTATTTCCGTTTTGTTAGCCTCGAGTTTAGTCTCATCCCATTCTTTCAAAGCATACAATTCATTTTTAAAAACCAACTTACCATCCCTGGCCAGTTCTTGGGCTTGCGTTTTCACCGATTCAAAATCGGCAAAAGTTTTGTACAAATTTTGGTGCAGAGAGGCCAATGAGACCGGTAAATCATAGAGACTAAAAAACGCCACCGTTTGCAGGATGGCTGATTTGACCTGTTCTAGATTTGCTGGATTAAGCGAAGCTTGAGGCATCGATTTCTTTCCACTCCTCTGTATCATCGTCCCATTTGTAGGCTTTCAGCTTGTGTGAAAATTCCGTTTCGGAAAACTGGTACTCAGTGCGGGCTGATTTTCCTTGCTGGTGCGAATAAATTTCTTTTTTCCCCAGCACTACGGGTTTGGATTCATACGCTAACTTGATTTTTCCCATCGGCGTTTCAAATATGATGACTTCGGCTTTGCCGGCCACGACCTCACCTTCGGAAGTGGGCACGGTTAAATTCTCGACATGTTCATCCTCGATTTTAAACTTGCGTTTAAGCTCTTCCTTAAGTTGTTCCCATTTATCAATGTCCATATATTTCCTTTTACCATTTCGAGGCCTTATGAGAATAATCCCAAGGCCGAGAAATCGCTTAAACAAGGGTCATATAAGCTGGTCCTAAATAAGCTTGTAATATAAATCTTTCCATTGTGGATTAAATTCTTTTATCAATGACTCTTTCTTTTCTCTTCTCCATTTTTTAATCTCTTTTTCTCTGGCTAATACAGAATCAAAGTCTTCCCCTTGTTCATAATAAATTAATTTATGACATTGATATTTTTGAGTAAAACCTTTAACTAAATCATTTTTATGTTCCCAAACTCTTTTAATAAGATTGTTGGTGAATCCTATGTAAATAGTTCCGCTTATACTAGCCATTATATATACATAATACATAAAATCAGACCAGCTCGTTATATTCTTATTTAAGGGATCTCTCCTCCCGCTTGTGAGATTCTGTTTAGGGTCGTCGAGATGGGATATGCACGCACTCAGGTCAAAGGAAGGAGTGCTATTTCTGTTCCTTGGGACAATAACTCCCTGTTCTCCCATTAAATTTTAGGCTTTTGATGATGCTTCCGCAAGCTTTGCATTTTTCCCCGGCCCGGCCATAAACTTTGTGCAGCAAACCATAAGTTCCCCAATCTCCCGATGGCCGCACGAAATCGCCGACAGATGATCCATAATGTTTGACTGCACTGGTTAAGATAACTTTGATGCCGCGGAAAAGCAACATTTTTTCTTTGGGTTTGAGGCTTTTCACTGTCCGAGTCGGCTTGATTTTGGCATAATATAAAATTTCGTCGGAATAAATATTGCCAATGCCGGCGATGATGGTAGGATCCATCAGCCAAGATTTCACAGGAGCTCCACTGCGCTTGGAAAAAAGCTTGTCGAGCTCCTTGTATGTAAATTTTTTATCTAGAGGTTCCGGCCCATATCCTTGCAGCTCTGGCACTTGCGGCAATTCTTTGTCAGTGACTAATTTCAAATATCCAAACTGGCGGAAATCATTATAGAAAAGCCGCGAGCCATCGGTAAATTCAAAAATAACGTGCGTGGATTTGGCTGGCAAGCGCACTGTGGTGTAGTTTTCGATATTTAAAAGCTTGATTTGTTTGTCCAAATGTTTTTTATCCAAAAAAATCAGCTGGCCGGTCATCTTCAAGTGAACCAAAATTGCGTATTCACCTGCTAAATCAATTATGATCATTTTAGCTCGGCGTGAAATATTGGAAATTCTTTTGCCTTTCAAAGTCTTGGCAAATTTAACCGCAACCGAACCATCGGTTCTGCGAAGGTTGGGCAAAGTCGCGGGCCCGACTGAAACCATTTTCGGCATCAGCACCCGTACTTCCTTGATGATTTTATTTTTGAGTTTCGGCCGCAATTCTGAAACCACTGTTTCTACTTCAGGTAATTCTGGCATGTTTATCCTTTCGAACCTATTATAGCAAAAGAAAGGGCGGAAGTTGCCTTATCGGCAACTTCCGCCCGTAAATTCTAGGCCGCAACTGTGCGCAGCTCGGCTACGATCATGAACGGATCCGCCGGCTTCTCGAGAGGGACGATTTCCACGACGAATCCGTGGAGGAGCTCGGTCGAACTCATCCGCCGCGCTGACTCGATTGCGTGCTCGAGCTCGCGCTTGAGCCTCTGGGCCCTGGCGTGGCTTGAGCACTCGATGTTGCGGATTATGGAGCATCCGCACTTCACGATCACCGAATGTGACATGAAAGCCTCCTTTAACGGGAACTTAAGAAGCATTATATAGCAATTCGAGTAAAAAGAAAACAGCCCCTGAGGGCTGCTCTTTTATATCATCAGGTCTTCTTCAACTCTTTTATAAGTATGGATTTTATCTTTCATGCCCCAATGTTCTATTTCATGAGCGGCTTCTTCTTGCGTTTCCGAAGCGTGAATTAGGTTGTGGACGCCCCGATGCTCCTTATTTGCAACTGCCGGTGAGTCAACTGAATAATCACCACGGATTGTCCCAACTTCTGCCATATTCGGCAAAGTGTGTCCCGCGAGTTTCCGCACCATATCGACTGCATGGATGCCTTGAACCACGATCTTTACCACAGGCCCGGAAATCATGTAGTCGATCAGCCAGCCGCGGACCATGGGACCCAAATCTTCAGCTTTATCGGTTCCAAATTCCGCTTTGACATCCAAACCGTATTTTTCATAAGTCGCCAAAGTTTTTGAGCCCAACCTGGTAATCCAGGCCGGATCTTTGGGATAATGATCGTCTATCATCTGTTTTGTCGGCATCATCATTTCAATCGCTACAATCTTTAGCCCGCGTTGTTCGATCCGTTTGATAATCTCGCCAGTTAAACCGCGCTTAACGCCGTCCGGTTTTATCATTACATAAGTCAATTCTTGTTTCATGTCAGCCATATATTATTCCTGGATAGTGATTTTGTTAATGATAACATCCTTCAGCGGCATATCGTTGGTCGGATCAGTCGGAACTGCGCCAATTTTTTCGACGACATCCATGCCCGAAGTGACATAACCGAAAACCGTGTATTGGCCGTCCAGCTGCGGCAAGTCTTGCAGGGCCACATAAAACTGGCTACCGGAGGAAGCGCGGGTTGGGTTTACGTCATCGCCGGTGCGAGCCATGGCAATCGCGCCCTTGGTGTGCTTGAGCTTGATTTCAGCCGGCACTGTGTAGCCAGGACCGCCGGTGCCATCCCCTTTCGGGTCGCCGCCTTGAATTACGAAGTTCGGGATCACGCGATGGAACTTCAGGCCATTGTAGAAATTCTCGTTGGCAAGCTTCACGAAATTTTCTACGGTTTTTGGTGCCGCAGTGTGGTCCAGCTTCACCTGGAAAGTTCCCATCGAGGTATCAATCGTGGCCACCGGGTGATCGGAAACGGCCGGGGTTGTTGAGGCTGAATTTGTGTTAGGCGCGGTTTGGGTTGTTCCGCTGGTTTGAGATTGCGCTTGCGAATTTGTCTGCGCGTTTTCAGATTTTTTGTTGTGCTGCATAAAATAATAACCTCCAAAGCCGATAGCGGCCAAAACAATGATCCCGATAATTGTTTTCATTTGATTGCTCCTTAAGAATTAATCCTGCCCACCACTTTTGAATAATCGAGTTTAACAAACTTGACCAAACAAAAGCGGTGCTGGATAAAGATTAACCAAAATTGGCTCGTTTGTAAAGATCGGCTTTCCTAAATTGGCGAAAAAAACACCGCAAATGCATGCGGTGCAGAAAAGTTTGGAAATTACCAAAGCATGGACTTAATGCCGCTTATTAAGTCGTCCAGATCCACTGTGACTTGTTCTTTCTTCCGCAAATCTTTGAGATTAACCTTGCCTTTTTTGACTTCATCCGGACCCAAAATGACCGCAACTTGGATATTGCGCGCCTCGGCGTATTTGAACTGCTTGTCCAATTTGGCCGGTTCATAATAAAGCTCGGTGTCCAAGCCGGATGCCCGCAGGTTCGTGACCATGTTTAAGTACTGCGAATTCAAATCTTTATCGATATTGAACACGATGACCTCGGCTGCGGTCTGCGGCGAAATTTTGCCGCCGTCTTGGAGCGCGGCAAACAATCTATCCAAACCGATCGAGCCGCCGACTGCCGGCAATGCTTTCCCGGAAATTTTTTCAATCAGTTTGTCATAACGTCCGCCGCCGGCAATTGACCCAAACTCCGGCTTGTCTTTCAATTTGAATTCAAAAACAGTGGAAGTGTAGTAGTCCAAGCCGCGCATCAAAAACTTATTGAACTCTATATTGTCAACGCCGAATCCGGTGAGCAGGCTTTCCATTTCTTCGGTAAATTTTTTCGATTTTTTGGCTATGAGCTTCTCGTACTTGTTCACCAAGTCAGAATCAAAACCTTCGTCGGTCAGCGCTTCCCCGACTTTGGCTGCCCCAAGCTTATCCATCTTGTCCATGATCCGCATAAATTTGGCGATCCCGGTCTTAGGGATTTCAAGCTCAGCCAAAATTTCGTCCACCAACTTGCGATTGTTAATCTGGACGATAACATTTTCGATTTCCAACTCCTTCAGCCCGGAATAAAGCGCTGCAATAACTTCCGCATCGGCCAAAATTGAGTCAGACCCGACTACATCAACATCGCACTGGGTAAATTCTCGGAACCGCCCTTTTTGCGGATTGTCAGCGCGCCAGACATTGCCGATCTGGTATCTTTTGAATGGCTTGGGCAGGTCAGGATATTCGGAAACGACTCGAACCATTGGCAGCGTCAGTTCATAGCGCATGGCCACGGTCCGGCCGCCCAAATCCTCGAATTTGTACATCAACTTTTCATCTTCGCCGAGTTTTCCTTTAAACAATTCGAATTGTTCAAGCGCCGGGGTTTCCAGCGGGGCAAAACCAAAACGCTCAAATACTTCGGAAAGCTTTGAGATGATTTTGCGCCGCGCAATCTGCTCGTTTGGCAGATAATCGCGGAAACCTTTGAGAACCTGGATATTATTCTTTACCATAAAGTAATTCTACCATAAAGCCAAGCAAACAAAAAAGCCGCTTTTTGCAATCAGCAATGCGGCTTTATTTTTGCAGCAACTCACAGGCATGTTCCTGCATATTCGGATTCCAATACCACGTCCTCGATGTATTCGAAGCTGTATCTTCTAACACCCAAACCGGTGTTGAAACAGGCAAAGTCGTCGCCTCTGCCGATCAATGTCGCTCGTATCGCCTGCGGGCGCCCGACCAGCTTGATCACCACAGCCGAATTGATGGGCATGGAAGCAATCCTGGTCTCAAAGGGCATACTGGGATCCATAATCCCTCCTGTATTTTCATAATTGTATACCTAAAATATTTTAAATCAAAACCCGCCGATGAGGCGGGCTTATGTAATCTCTATAAATTTATGCTTACCGTGCATGCCGGATTTGATCCGGATGTTGCTGGGCGCTACGTCAAAATATTCCGCCAGCAATTCGACCAAAGCTTCGTTGGCTTGGTTATCGGCCGGTGAGGCTGTAACCCAAACATGATAAGTGTCGAGTTCTATTTCCTCAACCTTGTCGTCATGCGCCCTGGTGGTGACAGTTACCCGGATGATCCTCGACATTTATGCCTGGACCTCGACTTTCGATTTTTTCGTTACCAAATAGTGCACCAATTCGTATGAACCAAAAAACACGGCAGTATAAAACAAGTCAGAAGCCAAAGTGTTTCGGAAGAATGGAATGCCGGCAGTGTAAGCCGCGACTATCCCGGCCCAGTCATGGGTGTACATGTTTCTCGGGTAAAAAATCGCGAAATTTGTCACCAAAAAGAAAATTATTGATGATGACAATGATCCGCCAATGACCGTGTAAACATTCTTATATTTGCGGACGGCTAACCCAACTAAGCCAATCAGCAAAAATGCCCCATAAACCATGAGTCTCGATTCTAGCGAATCAAAGCCGATAAACAAGTCGGAAACCACCATGGCTAAAATCGGCAGCAGCAAAGCCACGCGCTTATTTAAATAAATACTGCCAAACAAAGCCAGCGCGCCAATCGGGGCAAAATTTGGCGCATGAGGAATGACTCTGAGTAATGCTCCGATAAAGATTATTAGGTAAGCCATAAAATCAAATTTAACCCAGTTAGTTTTAGTCGCAATCCTGACGGAAGTCAGGATCTATTTTCAAAGATGCTGAATCAAGTTCAGCATTGCATAATATTAAAACCTTCGCTTATTGAATATTGAATTACTGTGTTGAATCCAATTTCCATTCTATCAAATCGCTGTTTTTGGTGATGTACTGCTGTGCGCCCACATCAGCCAATTTGCCGTTCACATAAAAAGCCCAATAATGATTTTTATCCGGGGTGACATTGTCGATAGTGGTCACCATGGGGCCATAAGAAGTATCTTTTGTTGTGACCTGGTGGAATACCCGTAGCAGGTCCAGGGCGTTGCGGCCATCCATCCCATGGTAGCTTATTCCATTGGCTGCAGTCTGCTGGCTGGTTTGCTGCTGGCTTTCGGTAACCGGCGCTTTGGCCGTGCGCGTAAACGCATAGCCGACCCCGATCAGGGCGATTATTACAACGATAATAAATATTTCTAAACGTTTGGCTTTGAATAATTCCGGCATAAATTCTATATAATTTTACTTAACGCCATCATATATTAAATCAAACTAGTTTTTTTGTAAATCCAGCACCATGAACAAAGAATACTACTTAATGGTGCTGGATAAATTGAACTTTTTTTCTTCCTCAAAAGTCTGTGGGGTAGCTTTGCTCAGTGCACGCTCAGTGCAAAACGCCTCAAACAAACCGGTGTAATCCTCATTTATGCCATCTCTGATGCCAAAACCTATTTTTGGCAAAAAATTTTCTAATTCTTTTTCAAGAGCTTCTATTTCAATGAACTCCCCGAGAAATGGCAATGTGTGGAATTCAACTCTCAATCCATCCAATTCATAATCTTCATATTTTTTTTCTTTAATTCGGTAAGGTATGAATCCAAGTTTTTTTATAATAGCATCCGTCGCGTCATAATCTGATACGATTGTTTCTATTTCGACTCTTTGAAGCATAAACTCGTGTTTAAGATCTGGCAGAAGTTCTTTGTATGTCAATTTATTATTTAACCCTAAATTCTTGCGGAGCCTGAGCACTCGCGGTGGGGTTGATGAAGTGCCTTCAAAAAAACCTTTGCCGTCGTCATACATCGTGTCGTGCTGCTCGCCTTTGATCCCTGGCATGCCTCCCAAACCTAAAATTTTTTTCTTCAATCCTTCCGGGCCTGAGACCTTTATTTTAATCTCGATTTCGTGGTTATGTTCATTCATAAATTGACTTCGGGTTTAAATAATGTTAAGACTAATTCTTAAGGAGGGGAAATATGCCGACAACGCCGAGAAAGGAATGGAGGTTTGAGCTGATTCCGCTGGGCTCCAGCCTACTCATAGATTTCCTGACCCAGGCCGAAGATCCAAAAAAAATAGTCGATCCGTCGTTCTCGATCCTGCTCTCAAAAGATTGGGACGAAGTAACCCTGTGGGGCGCAAGACGCTTCGCCTATATCCGCCGAGAGGATGAAAGGCGCCCTGAAATCCGTGCTGTGAAAAACTCGCGGCGGCCGACTCTGGTCACACAGCTCCGAACACGATCAGAGCGGATACTATGCCACATCGAGAACTCATGGGGCGCGCCAGAAGGTCACAAGCTATCTTTCCATGCCGAGGGACCGAAACTGGACGTGAAGCTCGAGATCGACCCTTCAAACGCCTACGTAGAAGTATGGCGTGCGGGACATCTGAGAGTCTACGACGGGCCTGAACCCATGGATTTCTACGGCCAGGTCTTGCGAGAGCGGATTTCGGACTTTCGTGCCGACGAAGCTGTTCTTCGGGAACATTCCAAGGTCCTGCCCTTCACCAAAGGGTCTGCCTCCTAGCAATTTAGGGGGCTTCTTTTTTTTCTAAAATTTAAGGTTCTGATCATATTCAATCTTATCAAAAGTGAAAATTTTGATCTGGTCGAAATTCTTAAACCCGTAAATCTCCTGCAAAATCTTTTTTGCATCCAGCATGCAAGCGTCTTCCCAACTCAAGCCCAATTCTTCTGATGCTTTGTGGACTTTCTCCTCACTGTCTGATTCTACTTCCAGGTAAGGCGGAGTTTGCGGCCACCAGTCAATGTCATAAATCACATCGTCGCGTTTGTAAGTCTTGCGTTTCTTTTCCTGGATCCGCACCGGCTTAACGCCTAATTTTTCCAAAATCAATTTCATCTTTTCCGGATCTTCTATGTCCGTTTCGATTTCGAGCCGTCCCCCCATGTGGTCGGCTTTGATCTCTTCTTTATACGTCATCTCGGATTTTTTGCCTTTTGTCCTGATGCGTATGAACTGCTGTTTTTTGTTCCAAGTCCGTTCGTATGTGTCGAATATAGTTTCCTTCAAATCAAATTCACCAACAAATGTCGCGCCCAAATCTAAAAGTCTTTTTTCAATCTTATCCGGGTCGATATTTAAAAAATGGGCTTCAAATTCTTGCATTTGATTTGCTCGGTACCTGCTCGGTACTTTTTAGAAATCTATGCCACGCTGGGCAAGTATTCCTTTGTAATAAGGGTGTTTAATCATTTTCATTTCCGTCACCAAATCCGCGGCTTCGATAATTTTCTTAAACCGCTTGTGGCCAGTCATGCACAGATGGACTGACTCCGGTTTGGCTTTTATGATTTCCAGAATATCTTCTTCTTTCAAAACTTTAGCTTCCACGGCTGATAATGCCTCATCCAACACTACCAAATCATATTTTTGGGATTTCAAATCTTCGATGGCTTCGGCTTTGGCAGTTTCCGCGGCTTTGATGTGCTCCTCCAAAGGCTTGCGGTCGCCCAGAATGCCCACAAATCCCCGCCCCATTAACTTTACCTCAACTCCGAGTTTAGCCAAACTCTCACGCTCACCGGATGGCCAATCGCCTTTCACAAATTGTAAATACAAAACTTTGAATCCGGTGCCCGCCGCCCGGCACGCCAAACCCGCCGCAGCCGATGTCTTCCCCTTGCCATCACCGATATAGACAATTGTGAGACCTTTATTTGAGTTGCTCATAACGTATTTTAAGGCGGCGGCTGGAAGCCGCCGCCTTATTATGATTTACATTTGTTCTTCTTCAGTTTTTGGAGGATTTTTTTCCGCGAGCTTAAATTTCAATTTGGCAATCATCCGATCCAGCGCGGCTATGTCCTGACGAGTCATATCTGGATAAGTCTTGGATTTTTCCAGTCCCGCGATTCTGGCGGCCAAATCTTCTCCCGGCCCGTTTTTCGGCCCATCACTTTCCCGCCTGAAACCTCTGGCTGCTTTTTTATCATCTTTGTCGTCCATATCTTTTCCTTTAAAAAATAAGTGTGTTGAGCGAGGCTGCGGTTTTTGAGGACAATTTGGAGGCGCTTAACGGTTTCCCCCACTCACCTACAACCAGCTAAATGCGGTCAAGCGAGGGCTGGTGGGCTTTGAAGACAATTGTGAGCCGCATTCAGGCGGCGAGCATTAGTCCCGCCGCGACACACGGGCGGGACGTGTCTGAAAAGCCCGCAGCCCGAGCACCTATCCGCATTTACTATACCCACACACCTCGCATTTCATGCACCCTTCTGCCATGACCAGCATGGATGAACAATCCGGGCAGGCCGGCGCGTGCCCCAAATCGGCAATCGAGGTCTGCCTGGTTTCGCTAAAGCTCATAGGAGCTGAGCTGATTTTTTGCTCCACAAATAATCCGGCAGAAGCTTCGGGCTGGGCAGTAACTGTTTGGTACACCGGCTCTTGCTTTGTTTCTTTTGGCGCTTCAACTTTGGGGAATTCCAACTTCAATTCGGTCTGGCCGCGCTTGAGATGGTTTTCCAAGACATTGGCTATGGCGTCCGGCAGGGACAGGATGCGTTCGCCGTTGTGGAAGACCGGATCCGGGCCGCGGATGCCTTTCAGTTGGTCTATTATTTCCGTAATCGAAATTCCGGAACGCAGGGAAAGCGAAATCATGCGGCAAATGGCTTCGGTTTGGGCGCCAAAGAAGCCGCCGGCTTTTCCAAGCTGTGAGAAGACTTCAAACGGGCCGAATTGGTCTTCATTGATGGTCACATAGAGATTGCCGTAAGCCGTTGTAATTTTATATGTTGAGCCGTGCATCACGTCTGGGCGTTTGCGCGGCGAAATTTTATTAAGGTTGGAATTTGTCTGGCCCGCCTGCCACGCCTGACCGGCGGTCATGGCGGGCATGTTCATTTGTGGCTCGATAGTTGGTTTTTCTGGCATTGGATTTGGGTTAGGTGGTGTTTGAGGCTCCGGCATGGGAGCTGGCTCCGGTTTGGCCGGCTCTTCTTGATTGAGCGGTGCTGCGGAAGTGTGCTTGCCGTTCTCTACCTGTTCCGCCGCATCTTTGCCAAGCTTTTTGTGGTCAGTGGCCAAAATTTGCTCGTCTCTGGATCCGTCGCGGTAGATAGTTCCGCCTTTGCAGCCTAAATCATACATCAGTTCATAGAGTTTTTTGGTTTGTTCGATGGTATAACCTTCCGGAGCATTCACGGTTTTCGAAATCGCGCTGTCTGTCCACCGCTGCACCGCGGCCTGCACGCGCACATGCTCCTCCGGCTTAAGCTCCATGGCCGTTACGTAGTAATCCGGCAGTTCGTGGCCGGGATTATTGTCCATCCAATCCTTGGCCAGCTTAATGTGTTCTTGGTGCACGCCCAGCCGTGATTTGCGGAAATATGTCCAGGAAAAGAACGGTTCAATGCCTGTCGAAGTCCCAACCATAGTGCCCACGGTGCCGGTTGGCGCCTGGGTCATGATGGTGACATTGCGCACGCCGTAAGTGTACACGAGGTGGCGGATATAATCCGGCATATTTTTCATATACCCCGACTCGAGAAATTTTTCGGCATTGAATTTATCGAACGCGCCTTTTTCGCGCGCCAGCTCCACAGATGTTTCGTAAGCTGTGACAGCAATAAACTGATAGAGCTTGTCTATAAACTTAACACCCTGGTCGGATCCATAGCGCAATCCTAAATGGATAAGCATTTCTGCCAGGCCAATCGTACCCATGCCGACTCGGCGCTCGCTCATTTGCTGTTTGTAATTCTCATCGAAGAAATAAGGTGTCGCGTCTATAACATTGTCCTGGAAGCGGACGGCGTCGGATACCGTGCGCTTGAGTTTGTTCCAGTCCACATCGCGCTTTTCAAAGTCCACATGCTTGGAAAGGTTCACATGCCCTAAGTTACAAACGCCCCAAGCCGGCAATGGCTGTTCGCCGCAAGGATTAGTGCAGGGCAAATCCGCATAATACCAAGAGTTGGAATAATAATTGGCGCGGTCGATAAAATACATCCCCGGTTCTGCCGAAGCATGTGCGGACTCAATGATGTTGGTCCAAATATCTTGCGCTTTGACAGTTTTGTGCTTGATCACTTTGCCGCCCAACTCTTTCCACCGGGTGATGTTGCCATCCCAATGGTTTTTGTAAAGCGGATCAGAGGTATCCGGGAACACCAAATCCCAAGTTTTATCTTCCTTCACGGCTTGCATGAAATCATCGGTAATGCCTACCGAAATGTTGGCATTCGTAATCCGCCCCGCTTCTTTTTTCGAATTGATAAAGTCTATCACATCCGGGTGCCAAACGTTTAGAATCAGCATCAGCGCTCCACGGCGCGAGCCTCCCTGTTCGATCAAGCCTGTGACAAAGCTATACAAAGACGCCCAGGACACGGCTCCCGAGGAGCGGCCATTTACTCCTTTGACATAAGCATAGCGCGGGCGCAGGGTGGAAACGTTTATGCCGACTCCGCCGCCGCGGCTCATGATTTCCGCCATCTGCGAGAGTGTTTCAAAAATGCCGCCGCGCGAATCCTTCGGCGAGGGAATCACATAGCAGTTATAATAAGTCAAATTTTGGCCCGTACCGGCACCGGTAAAGATGCGCCCGGCCGGGACGTATTTCCAATCATCCATCAAATCCCGGAA
>CAZOKE010000016.1:0-25136 GCA_964580495.1 uncultured Candidatus Saccharibacteria bacterium | reverse complement strand
GGTAACAATTTTGTTATCAAAGACTTGATCTGCTTCAAGTTTTTCAATGAAATCCACTGCAGCTTTCCTTTGCTCATCGGAATTGTAAAACACTGCTGAACGATACTGCGTGCCTATATCATTCCCCTGCTTGTTTAATGTTGTCGGATCGTGAGTTGCAAAAAATACGTTTAAAAGATCTTCGTATTTGATTAAACTTGGGTCAAATTCAATCTTAATTGCTTCGGCATGTCCGGTTTTACCGCTTGATACCTGTTCGTAGGTTGGACAGTCTGTGTGTCCGCCGGCATAGCCAGATTCAACGGATACAACGCCTCTCAGGCGCGTAAAAATCGCTTCTGTGCACCAGAAGCAGCCTCCGCCAAAAACCGCAGTTTCTAATTCCATTTATTTCTTTTTATCCAAAATCAAACAAGCTGAATTAATGCAATATCTTTTGCCACCTTTTTCAGGCGGTCCGTCGTCGAACAAATGCCCCAAATGCGAGCCGCAATTTCTGCACACCACTTCTGTCCGGCGCATGCCAAAGGTATTATCATCCCGCAATTCCACATGCTCCAAATTTACGGGATCTGTAAAAGACGGCCAGCCAGTGCCTGAATCAAATTTGGTGTCCGATGAAAACAATTCCTGCCCGCAGACGCGGCACTTATACATGCCCTTGCTGTGTTCATTTACATATTCGCCCGTAAAAGGTGCCTCGGTTTCACCTTGCCGCAAAATTTGGTACTGTTGCGGCGTCAATTTTTTCTTTAATTCATCTTCATTAATTTGCATCATTTTTTTTCTTAAGAAAATCAAAAGACTTTACGACTTTATAAACTTTTGGCTTGATTAAGTAATATCAAAACCGCTTTGGTTTAAGAATACCGCAAATCCGGCAAATATCAAAGCCAATAGCATCCCGACCCAGGCACCAGCAACCAGCTTGTTGATCGCTATGATTAGAAAAATTAGAGCTACTATAATCCACATTCATTTATTTTGAGATAGTGGAAAAGGAATGGCTATTGTTTTTTTAAACAACTCTGAATGAAAATCTCCTTCATTAACAATTATATCTTACAAATGTAACAAGCAATTAATCCGCTGCGATTAAATTATTCAGAAGGAGGAATATGGTAGAGAACAAGAAGGAGGTTATAAAACTGATCCGGAGTTCTTCGCTGCTGCCGGAAGAGGAATACATGGTCCGATTTTATTTGCAGCTGCCAATTCCCCGAAAACTCGACGATAAATTTCGGGGATATGGGCACCGCATCTGGCGGATCTTAAGCATTGCCGGCTTTGAGAGAGTCGAATCAATCCTGAAAGCCGGAGGGTACTACAATTAAAATCGAAAAATAGCCTTATTAAATTTTGTAAGGCTATTTTCTATGATCTTTACAAGAATCCTATTCCTTGATATACTGGAACGTCTGTAAAGGAGGAATATGGACTTAATCAATGGCGGCCCGCTAGCCACTGAAGTCAATGTTGACCTGGATAATCTTCCGGACAAAATCCGAATGACGATCGGAGCGACGACTCAAGTGGTGTGTTGGGCTCATTTCAAGCTCAATGCCCATCAGGACGAGCACAATAGCTTTATGCTGTACGGGCCTCATTATTATCTGGCTCGGGTTGCCCCTGCTCCTTCCTGTGCATCCTGTTTCGAATGCGAGAAAGAAAGCTGATGTTATGACCCTGCAGCCGAAACAAGTAATAATCGAACAAGCTCGAAAGCAATTGCTGGAAGGAAACTTTGCCGAAGTCTACAAGACCTTGGCTAAACTAAACCCCGGAATTGTAACTCCCGAAGGTCTGCGAACTGGATTTCAGCTAGCAGCTTCCTTGGAAGGCTGCTCTGTCTACGCTCTGCTGCGCCAGGCCCTTGAGCCTCATCCGCAATGATGGGGCTCTTTTTAATTTACCAAGATCCCCCGCCGCCACCGCCAAAGCCGCCGCCGGAAAATCCACCGCCGCCAAAACCCGATTCTCCGCCTCCAGCGCTTCTGGCCGAGGCAGCCAGGGCTGATGAAAAATTACTATTAAAATGGTTTAAGGCCGCGTTAAATACAACCACATTGAAATAAGCTTGAGTCGGATCTGAATACCACGAAGGATGGTAATCTGCCAAACCTTCGAATTTCTTTGACCATTGTTCGGAAACGCCCAGCGCCATGGCATAAGGCAAAAGTTTTTCAAACAACTTTGGGTCTTTTTCCGGGTCGTTATGAAAATCCAGGCGGTCTTTTTCAGCAACCGATAAATATTCCTTCAGTCCCAATATCAGCTGCTTGACATCAGCGCCTTTCTGAGTTTTGCGCGGCATAAACCAGGCAAACCCAAGCACGATTAAGCCGTTTAAAATGAAAGATAAAATGTATGACGGCTGCCAAAATTTGCCCAAAAGGTAAATCATCACAAACCCGGCAATCCCCACAGCAACGAAATATTCGAGCCTGACTCTGGTCGGGTTTTTGTCGAAGTAGCCATCCACAGTCAATTTCTGCGCTATCGAGCCTGAGTTAAACGGATCTCTGGCTTTTCGCTTTTTTATCTCGGAAAGCAACACTGTATCGGCTCCGCCAAACAAAACATCCAAAACTTTTTTATCGAAGGGATTATTCAGATCATCGCCGTTCTTAAGCTTGGTAAATTTGAAGTCTTCTGGCTTAAGCCAACTTTGGCCTGGAATCCGTTCAATGCTCAAATAGCCTAAAGTTGCCAAATAAATTATTTCTGATGAAACAGATAAATTGCCTGTTTGCTCTGTGGCCAAATACCTGGTTTCTGCTGGGATAAGCCCGTCAGGCGCTTCGTACTGGGCAACGATCGGCAGTTTCGATTTGGGATCCCTGCCAAACTCCCACCAAACAAAAAACATAATTCCGAACACAACAAGCGGCAGCAGGAATATCAAATTATCCTCGATTGTATGGGCAAGCACCTGCCAACTGCTCGGTTGTGCTACAACTCCTTTTGGCCAGCCCACCACCACTGTAAACGAATCAGTGCTAACCATGGCGGTTTGGCGGAAACTGGCCTTGCCTGGGGATGTCTGTTTGCTGACGCACGATTCATTTGTTCCGGTTTGGCCCGCAAAGCAGTCGATGTTGATTTTATCTTGGCTCACATTTCCGGGCAGAATTATGTCTGCCGCAGCATTCATAATCGGCGCGGTCCAGCCGCTGCCAACTACATTCCAGTATAATTCGTCGTGGTCGGAAAAAAAGTTAATGGCGCCCGTTACGGTGTAAGTCAGGTTGTAATTAACCAAACCTGTTACATAAGTGTTCGGATCGCCAATTTTGATTTCATAATTGCCGTTTCTTTGCGTGGTAGTAAACTGCTGGCCTGCAACAGACACATTGCTAATTCGCAAATTATAATTCATGCCGTTGCGCTGGTATTTATACGGGATGTCGCGATAAATACCATGATGCTCGGTCGTGCCGAAGTCGTATGAAATCATCTCGTTTACGGTCAAAGTCGCATCTGGATTGACATGGATAGTTTGGACAAAATTCGGAACGCTTTCCGGTTTGGCCGTCTGGGCAAATGCAGGATTCGCCAGCAAAATACCTAAGAATAGAATGAATATAAGCTTTTTCATGTCTATATCATAATGCTTCCGCTCAAAATAAAAAAGCCCCAACTAAGGGCGCTTGTTTGTGTTTGGATTTAATGTTAAGATATTTAATCCCAAGGAGGAAAAGCATGGAATTCAGCACTCTCATGCTCGTCATCTTCGTAGGCGGCTTGGCCGCAGCAATTGGGGCTGTCATAAAGCTCAGGTTTGACCCCAACACTCGAATCTGGGCGGCACTTGTAACAATCCTGATGGCATTGTTCCTGATGTACGCTGCAGGCCGGCTTCTCGAAGTTCTGTGAGCATTTGAAGAGTCCATCCAAGGAGGAACTATGCTTCGGATCCAAGTCGACAAGGAAGGCAATGGTTACACTGCTAAGTGTAACCATTGTGAGGCCTGGTCAGGTAATTCCGCAGGAGACGCACTCCTTCGGCTGCTACAGGAAAACCCAGAACTCGGTATCGAAGTCGTTATCGACGAAGATGCTGAGTACAAAGGCCAAAGCTCAAGCTGAGGCCTTTTTTTATTTTTGCAGTTTGGTTTCGAAATTTTCCGCTGTTTGAACGACAAAGCCAGTCGTAAGGCTGGCTTAATGAGCAAGTTGGACTGATTTGTCCTTTGTCGCGAGGCCGGAAAATTTCCGACTTTTCTTCCGTCCACTTCTTTTCTAGAAAAGAAGTGGATAAATAATTTATGCCAATTGTTTCTTTGCCATCAATTCTTGGTGCTCTTTGGTATTGAGCATACCGCACTTTTTAAACTTTTTACCCGAACCGCAGGGACACGGATCATTGCGCCCAATTTCTCTGTTTATTACTTCCTGATTACTGTTTACTACTGGTTGTTGCACCACATCAACCTTGTAGATCGTGTACACCACCGCTTTATTTATTTCAGCTTGCAATCTTTCGAAAATTTGGAACCCTTCATTTTTGAATTCCAGCAGCGGGTCGCGCTGGCCATAGCCGCGCAAGCGCACCGAGTCGCGCAAGTGTTCCATGGTATCCAAATGTTCTTGCCAAAGCTGGTCTATTGATCGGAGGTAAACAAATCGTTCCAAATTTAACATAATTTCCGGCCCGAGTTTCTCCTGTTTGGCCTTGTAAGCTTTGTTTGCGATCTCGACAAGGTGATTGGTAAGCTCAATCGAATCCAGAGTTTCTTTTTTGTCTGATTCTTGGATCGGGACGATGCCAGAGAATGTATTATATAGCTCATTGAAGTCCACATTTTCTTGGGACAGCTGGAAGTTCACCAGATCAATAATTTCTTTTTCCACCATGCCCAAAATTTCCTCTGTTAACGGCTCTTTAGTGCTTAGGATATCTTTGCGCTTTTTGTAAATAGTAAACCGCTGCTTGTTCATGACGTCATCATATTCGAGCACGTGTTTACGGGTGTCGAAGTTAAACCCTTCTATTTTCTTTTGCGCCGATTCTATGGATTTGGAAACCAAACCCGCTTCAATCGGCTGGTCATCCGGAATTCCCAAAGTCTCCATCATGCGCTGCACTCTCTCGCCTCCGAATAATCGCATCAGGTCATCATCCAACGCGATAAAAAACTGAGAGGAACCAGGATCACCCTGGCGGCCGGCGCGGCCGCGCAGTTGATTGTCTATGCGCCGGGATTCGTGCCGTTCGGTACCGATCACAGCCAAGCCCCCAAGTTCTTTCACTCTCGCCTGCTCTTCCGCATCCACCGGATTGCCGCCGAGCAAAATGTCGACTCCTCTTCCGGCAATGTTGGTGGCGAGTGTCACAGCGCCCAGTCGGCCGGCTTGAGCCACAATATGCGCTTCACGCTCGTTGTTTTTCGCGTTCAAAAGCTCGTGCGGCACGCCAGCTTGTGTCAGCAGCTGCGACACAAGTTCGTTTCGTTCTATGGAAATCGTACCGACCAAAATTGGCCGTCCGGTTTGGTGCAATTTTTTGATATGCTGGACCAAAGCCTTAAGCTTGCCTTCGGTATTTTTGTAAACCAGATCCGACATGTCATTTCGGATCATGGGTCTGTTGGTCGGGATCTGGACGACTTCCAATTTGTAAATTTTATGGAATTCCTCGGCTTCCGTTTCCGCAGTCCCGGTCATGCCGGCCAGTTTGTGGTAAAGCCGGAAATAATTTTGGAATGTGATGGTGGCCAGCGTTTTGGATTCCTGCTGGACTTTCACATTTTCTTTGGCTTCGATTGCCTGGTGTAGGCCTTCCGAGTACCTTCGGCCATACATCAAGCGCCCCGTGAACTCATCGACAATAATAATTTCGCCTTGCTTGACCACGTAATTTACATCGCGCTTAAAAAGCGTGCGCGCGCGCAAGGCGTTTTCGATGTGGTGCACGGTTGAGATATCATTGTACAGATTCGGAACATCCAAAATCTTCTCAAGCTTGGTCATGCCCGCATCAGTGAGTGTCGCAGCTTTGTGCTTCTCGTCAACTTCGAAGTCTTCTTTTTCCGTCAGTTTCTCCACCGCTCGGGCATAATCATAATATTTGTCAGTCGGATCGGTATCCGGAGCGGAAATAATCAGCGGCGTGCGCGCTTCGTCAATTAAAATCGAGTCAACCTCGTCCACTATGGCATAATGCAATTCGCGCTGGACCATCTGGTCCAAAGAGTAAACCATGTTGTCGCGCAGATAATCAAACCCGTATTCGTTATTTGTGCCATAAGTGATATCAGCCGCATAAGCCTGCCGGCGCGCGATCGGCCGCATGTGTTTGACATCCAAAACCAATCCTTGAACTTCGGACTCGATCTGGGCGATTTCCTCGGCTTCAGGCTGGAAAGTCGGGTCATAAAGAAAGGCTTGCTCGTGCTGAATAGATGCCACCGACATTCCTAAATAGTGATAAATTTGTCCCATCCACGACGCCTGCCACCTGGCCAAATAATCGTTAACAGTGATGAGGTGCGTACCGCGTCCGGCAAGAGCATTGAGATACATTGGCAACGTAGCTACCAAAGTTTTGCCTTCTCCGGTTTTCATTTCCGCAATTTCGCCGCTGTGCAAGACTATTCCGCCGATCAGTTGTACATCATAGTGCCTCTGGCCCAGTGTTCGCTTCGCAGCTTCGCGCACAGCAGCAAAAGCTTCCGGCAAAATCTCTGCCAGAATTTGTTTTTGTTCTTCCCAATCTTTGCCGGCAAGTTCCTGTTTCCATTTCGCGGTCAAGGCTTTGAGTTCGTCCTGCGACTTGGCTTCAAATTCTTTTTCGAGCGCGTTGATCCGCTCAACGGTTTTTCGATGCTGATTTACGACCTGCTGGTTGGAGGGACTGAATAAGTTTGTGAGAAAAGACATAAAATTGTAAATCTCAAATTTTTCACCACCTCGACAAAGTGAGAGGTCCCTTTTCGAAGGGATCTCTCGGTCGATGGCCTCGAGATGGGCCAGAAAAAGCTAAATTATTATACCCAAATTGGCGACAATTGTGAAGCCATTTATCTTGACAAAATCCCAAAAAGAGAGTATAATTGTAGGTTGAATACTGCAAAGGATAAATAGGATTAACCTACTTCCTCTTGCAGTAATGCAGGGGGAAGTCATGGCCAAGGAGGTCATTAGTGCGGTAGTCTACGCCGAAGAACGTGAGCAGGGTGGCGACGCCTGGACCACGATTCGCACTGAGAAAGTGTGTGCCGGGGGACGAATCCACTTTGTAATCCGGTCCGTGCTCGAAGACTGCTACGAGTACGAGGACGTGATCGGATACGGCCCGTGCACTTCTGCTGAATACCAGCAGTTGGTGCACGCGAACTACCATTTCGGTCCGTGCGACGGTTCCTGCCAGACAGAGATGTCGGCGCAGGGCAAAACTGTTCGCCTCCCCTGGGAAGTCTCGCAAGAGGTCCCAGAGAAGCCGGAAGTCTGGCAGCGCACAGTTTGGTATTACCGCCGCTGGTAAAAAATCGAACGCCTGGGAGCAGCAATGCTTCCCAGGCGTTTTTTATTTCCGGAAACAAAAATGAGCTGCCAAACACCGGGGTTTGTGCAGCCCATCGAACTTTGCAGCCAGACTAGCTGGCTTTCCGCAGACCTGCTGCGGGCAGTTCTTTTCGAGCGCGTTCGCTCTTTGAGTCCTTTCCAGGTTGGCTCGTCCTCTCGCGTCGCGGAATTCGAGCAACTGGAAACCTCCCCCACTTGGCGTCCCAACCGTCATCTTCGGCTTCACTGAGGATGTCGATTTCAGAGTAGCAAGGCAATTCATTTCCCTCCGTGGAAAAAATTTTTGTTTTTGTTTCCGCGCGTGCCAGCGGAATTTCTCTCTTGATTTAATTTTAAAGCAACAAAAAAATCTGTCAATAGATTACTGACAGACTTTTCCTAAAAAAGTTAAATTTTTAATTCCTTCGCTTCGCCGAACGAGCACCCCGGCGGGCCAGAGTCACCCGCTTGTCTTTGAATTTGGAAATTTGTTCTTTGAGTTTGGGAATTACCAGGTCGATCGAGGCGTAGATATCATCGGAGCTGTGGTCCGCGCGGATCAGTTTGCCTCCGGCCAGCATCGTTACTTCCGCTCGGAACACGTCTCCCGTCTGATGGTGCTTGTCGCGGCCCAATTCCACCCGGGCTTCACTGAATTCCAAAAATTTGCCTAAATTGCCGATTTTTTCTTCCACATATTCCTTGACAGATGGCGTTAGCTTAAAATTTGTTCCTTTGATGCTGATATTCATCGTAATGATTTTAATTAATTTTGATTATCCTAAATAGTTAATTTCGCGCAGTCAATCTGGATTTTATCTGATTTTCCCCACATAAACAATTTCTTCTTCCAGTGGTATGGCAAATTTCCTCATGACTTCGGACTTGATCTTTTCAGCCAGGTTCTGGATGTCTTTGGCAGTGGCAGATCCGGGATTGATGATTGCCAATGGCTGTTTTGGAGAAATTTGCACCGCGTCAAACATCTGCCCTTTGGAAAATCCCGCCGATGTCACCAAGCATGCTGCGGAGACCTTTATCCCATCTGATTCAACCCAGTACCAAGTGCCAGGACATTTGACCAGAGGTTGGATCTTGTCGTAGTGCTCGGCCGTAATGATGGGATTTTTGAAAAAAGATCCGGCACTTTTATACGACTCGTATTCGTGCATGATGACCATGCCTTTCGACGCGCGGATGCCGATCACAGCTTCCCGGACCTCGGATAATGTCGGCGGAGTTTTCTTTTCCGAAAAATGTTCTTTCACGGACGGGTAGGTAGTGTTGCCTCGATTTATTTCGTGAAGCTTCAGAGTTGCGGCTGTGACCAGAAACACCCCGGGGTGTTTTTTGAATAAGCTGTTTCGGTAGCTGTAATCGCATTCATTCTTGGCAAAAACTTCGATCTGCCCGGTTTCCAAATCAATGGCCTCCACTGCATCCACCACATCGCCCAAGGTTTGTCCGTAAGCTCCGATGTTTTGGACTATGGCGCCGCCAAAGCTTCCCGGGATCCCGGATAGACACTCAATGCCTTCCAGCCCGGCTTCAACAGCTTTTTTAGCAACATCGTCCCAGTTTTCCCCTGCCCCGGCAATCAGAAAGTTTTCTTTAAATTTGGATCCTTTAATTTCATTTTTGATGACCATCCCATCGAATCCTTCATCCGAAATGACAACATTGCTGCCGCCGCCCAAAACAAACATGGGCAGCTTTTCTTTGCGCGCAAAAGTCACGGCTTCAGCTGCTTCCTGGATGTTTTTTACCACGACAAAAAGCTTAGCTAAGCCGCCAACGCCAAAGGTCGTGTAAGGAGATAATTTTTTGTCTTTTTCAATTGTCATCAAAAAATGTTTTATTTCACCAGGTTGCGGGCCATGATATCGATATCGCCGGCACCCATGCACAGTACTACATCGAACTGCGGCAGTTTTTGTTTAATCATTTCCGCGGCTTGGTCTAGATCCTTGGCATAATCACAAATTTGACCCTTGGTTTGCAAATCCTTGATCAAATCCATGGAGCTGATATTTTCTCCGTGTTCGCGGCCGGCAACGTCGAAAATTTCCGGCAGCAAGACATAATCCGCCTCTTCCAAACTTTCTACAAACTGCCCAAACAAAGCTTTTGTCCGGTTTCTGTGGTGCGGCTGGAAAACTACCATTATTTTTTTGCCTGGATAAAACTCTTTTGCCGCTTTGATGGTCGCGGCAACTCCTGCGGGATGATGGGCATAATCAGAAATCACGGGCTTGCCTTCTAATTGTCCCACAATTTCGAATCTTCGCCAAATCCCCGCAAAGTTCTCCAAAGTATTCTTGATATCAACAAAATCAACCCCAAGCTTTAGCGCTGCCAAAGTTGCGCCAAGCGCATTTGAGGCGTTAAACTTGCCCGGCACGTGCATTTCCACTTTACCGATCAATTCATCATTTAGGTGCAAATCAAAGCTTTGTCCCCCGGAACCGCATTTAAGGTTAACAGCTTGCAAATCGGCATAATGGTCGATGCCGAAAGTAAATTTATGGCAATCGGCCTGTCGGCAAACCTCGACAGTGTTATGGTCATCGGCATTGTAAATGACAACTCCATCTTTCGGCAATGATTTTATATATTCCAAAAAAGCGGATTTTATATCTTTGAGATCTTTATAGTAGTCCAGGTGATCCTCTTCGATATTTGTCACCACTATCATTTTCGGATGGCCCTCCAGCATGTGCCTGTGATACTCGTCCGCCTCTGCTACGAAATATTTTCCTGCGCCAACGCGAGCATTCGCTTGAAATTTCTGGGAGATATTAGCTTGGGAAATTTTTGACCCGACAATTACATCTGGATCAAAACCAGCTTTTTCCAAAATCAATCCCAGCATTGCTGTGGTTGTTGACTTGCCGTTTGTTCCAGTGACACCGATTCCGTATTTTTGGTCTAAAAGACTGCCCAATGCTTTGGCATAAGTCATCTTCGGTATACCCAGCTTGTCAGCTTCGAGGATTTCCATATAACCATTTGAGTCCGGGCTGATGTCTTCGCTGTAGATAACCAAATCAGGCTTGCCGGAAAGATTTTCCGCAGCATGCCCTATAAACACTTTTATTCCCAAATCTCGCAGCTCATCGGTAGTGGAAGATTGCCGCATGTCGGATCCAGCGACCTGTTTGCCCTGGGCATGGAACATGCGAGCCAATGCGGATACCCCTATGCCGCCAATCCCAATGCAGTAAAGTTTCTTTACATTTTCAAAATTCATCAGATTTTTTTTGGTTCCGGCGCCAATTCCGGCACAGCAGACTGTTTGTGCTCGAATTCGGCGATTAGTTTTTTGATTTCCGGCACGGCTTTAGCCGCAGCCTTGCGGCCTTCGATATAAATTTTTTCCAAATTATTGAAATCGGTTTTTCCATAGTGTTTGACGCGGGGCTCAATCATCCAGTTGCAGGCCATTTCCGAATCAGTCCACTCCTCGGAAATTTTTATGGACCAGTCCAAAGCTTTGGTGAGCATGCTCAAAACTCCCGGGACTTCCACATCTTCCTGCTGGAGGACATCGGACTGGGAATCAAACTGGAACAAAAGCCTGGAAGAAAGCCACGGCATAATTTTCTCCCGCACAAACTGCAGCCCGAGCAATCTGGTTACAAACCTGTAGCCGCGCCAAATCGGCAGGCGTTTTTCATAAATAAATTTAGCCGCGGCAATATTCACTCCCAAAACAATATCCGCCCCCATGTCCTTGACTGCCCTGGTCGGCACTATATTTACCAATCCTCCGTCAACCAAAATTCTTTTGTCTATGACCTGCGGCTCAAACAGGCCCGGCACAGCCACCGTGGCCTGAAGCGCGGTCACAATATCTCCTTTGGTTAAATTAATCAGCTCCCCGGTGTTTATGTCGGCCGCGACAAATCCCAATTTCGGGTTTGCTTTTTCAAAAGTAAGCCCTTTCAGATACTTATCGAACCACACAACTGCTTTGTCCAAATGGAACAGCGCACCTTTCACATCTTTAGTCGACATCATGGAAAAAAGTTTTTCCGTTGTCATAGTAAAAAGCTCTTCCTTGAGCTCCGGCATGGACTTCGATGCAAAACATGCAGCCACCAATGCCCCGGAAGAACAGCCTACGATATAATCGATGGGGATGCCATTCTCGACCAAAACTTCCAAAACCCCGATGTGGGCAATGGTGCGGCCCGAAGCGCCGGAGAGAGCTATTCCAATTTTCGGTCTATTTTGGTTATCCATTGACTTTGATCAGGATTTCGGCGATTCGCACAGCAGAATCGTGAGGCATTAATTTAAAAATATTGGAGGACAAAAGTTCGAGGCGTTTTTGGTTGAACTTCAAACTAATAATCACACGCGCCAGAGTTTCCGCGTTAAACTCGTCTTTTTCTAATACAACCGCCGCATTTGCTTGTTTCAAATTCCTGGCATTTTCTTCCTGGTGCGAGTCCGGCATGGGCACGATGATAGAGACTTTGCCCAAAGCCGAAAGCTCGGCAATTGTCGAAAGTCCGGCCCGGGAAACCACGATGTCCGCAAGCTTCATTGCATCCGGATATTCTTTGGCCAAAAATTCGTACGAATGATAATTTGGGTCATGGAAGCTGATATTGTTTTTGCCCCTGCCGGTCAGATGGATAACCTGATGCGCTTTGACCAATTCGGGCAAAGCTTGCGCCACAACCTCGTTGATTTGCTCGGCTCCGGTTCCGCCGCCGGTAATGAACAAAACCGGCAGGTCGGAAACCAGCTTGAAAAAATCGCGGTTTGCCACAGCCGGATTCAAAAACTCCGAACGCACGGGATTGCCTACAAACTCAGTTTTAGTTTTGGGGTTTTGCTCCAAACCCGAACCGGAATAAAATTCCTTTGCAGTGCTTTCGAAGGCTGTCGTGATATACGAAGCAAAAGGCGCCACCAGTCTGTTTGCCAAGCCGACCTGCGCGTCTTGCTGGTGGATAATGACTTTGACCTTGGCGGACCTCGCTGCAAAACAAACCGGGACGCCGACATAACCGCCTACGGAAAAAACCAAATCCGGAAGGAATTCTTTTATGATTTTGCGCGCTCGCAGGTAACCTGCGCCGATCTTAAAAATATCCGAAACATTTGATAGCGAAAAATACCGCCGAAATTTTCCTGAAGGAATTGAAACAAACCGGTATCCGGCTTTTTCCACCAATTCCAGTTCCGGCCCTTTTCGAGTACCAATAAAAAGGAATTCCGTTTCCGGTTTAAGTTTTCTTAGCTCATCGGCCACTGCCAGCAGCGGCACAACAGGCCCGCCGGTGCCCCCGCCAACCATAATTATCTTCATAATATAGATTCCTCGTAGACTTTAATCGTTTCTTCGGCTGCTTTCTTCCAGCTGAATTGGCCTGAGCGCTTCAATGCCAAATTCGCCAACTCTTCGCCGCGACTGGGATTCTGCAATATATTTGCCATGACGTCTTTCATATTTTCCACATTTCCCGGATCAAAATATTCGGCCGCTTGGCCCAAAACCTCGCGCAAAGTCGGAATATCTGAACACGCTATGGGCACCCCGCAATTTGCGGCTTCCAACCCTGTAAGTCCAAATCCTTCTGCTAAGCTTGAGAGTACAAAAAGCGAACAGGCGTTGTATAGATAATTTAAATCCTCGTCCGAAACACGGCCGGGAATAATTATATCTGCGCTGTGTTTGCTTGCCAAGACCTGCTGTCTTATCTCCGGATAAAATTGGTCCTCTTCACCGGCCAGCACTAGCTGAGCATCCAAACCCTCGGCTTTAAGCAAATCAAATGCTTTGGCCAAATTAGGCAGATTTTTATACCGGCGCCAAACGCCCACATACAATATATATGGTTTGCCAATTTTAAATCTATTGGTCACATATTCAAAGGCCTTGTCCTTATCCACCAATTTATAGGATTTATTGACCCCCTCGTAAACAACCGAAATCTTGTCAGCAGCAATCCCAAAATATTCCAAAACCTCTTTTTTGGTGGACTGCGAAACCGCAATAATCCTGGCGGATTTTTTTATTGCCGAACTAAGTACTGCATTGTAGCCGATGCGGTACAGAATACGGGATTTTTTGCGGCCGGGAAATTTTGTGTGAGTCAAATCATGAATCGTGACCACAAACGGTTTGTTATACAAGACCGGAACATTGAAATGCGGAAAATGGACTAGGTCTAAGTTTTCCTTGGCTAAAATCCGCGGAAATTTGGTTTGTTCCGCCAAAGAATAATGCGGAATATCCGCTACAACTATTTTTTTGTTGTATTGCTTATAGCTTTCGGATTGCGAGGCATTCCGAAAAAACAAAACATAGTCATGGGTTTGGTACTGTTTGAGGATTTCGTGCGACAATTCGGAAATATATCTGCTGATCCCAGACCCGCCATCCAGCATTCTTAGATCAAGTCCGATTTTCATGCGGCTTTCCTAATCGCATTCCTGGAATGCGCTAAATATTTTTCTTCCACAAAATTCTTAATGTGGTTTTGGAAGTTGTTTTTGCTGAAACGCTCCGCGTTAATCTTAATTTCTTCGGGGTTATATTTTGCCGGATTAAAATTCTTCAAAACTTCTGCCAATGACAAAGCCGTTTGGGTCTGGAAGAGTTCGCCGGTTTTGCCCGGGATTACCGATTCCAAAGCACCGCCTTTGCCGTATGCAATGACAGGAGTTCCAGAAGCTTGCGCTTCGGCAAAAACAATTCCTGCGTCTTCTTCTGCCGCAAAAACAAAAGCTTTTGCTTCCGCGTAAAGCTGTTTTAGGGCCAAGTTGTCAACGCGGCCTAAAAATTCAACATTTGGTTTGGCAAACTTTTTCAAATCGCTTTCCACAGTGCCCGTACCAACAATCTTTAAAGGCAACCCAAGCTGATTAAACGCTTCAATTAGCACGTCAACTTTTTTGTACGGCTCAAGCCTGGTTACGGTCAGAAAAAAATCTCTCTTGTCTGTCCCAGGTTGGAAAAAATCCGTATCAACCGGTGGAGCGATAACCACTGAATCGCGGTTATAAAATTTTTTGATTCGATTCTGGACATTCACAGAATTCGCAATGAAAAAATCCGGACGCTGTGCGGCACGGAAGTCCCACTTCTTTAGCCAAGGCATAAATAATTTACCCAAAGACTTCATAAAGCTTGGGTACTTCTGGTAATTCAAATATTCGGGTTCGGTCCACAAAAACCTGGTAGGCGTATGGCAATAGCAAATATGAAGTTTGCCATTGGCCTTCGCACCTTTGGCAAAAGATGATGAATCCGAAAAGATTACATCGTAATCTTCAAAAGAAAAACTTTCTACCGCCGCTGGCATCAAAGTCAGATAAAGCCTGGGGTGTTTATGCGCAAGTGGAAATTTATTCAGCCAACTTATTTTTTTCTTGGCAAATTCGAATTCGCCTTGGGTCTTTTTTTCGTCGTACAAAATCACGTGGACATCCGCATCCGGCCAGATCTCCAAAAAATTCTGCAGGACCTTCTCCGCCCCACCAAGCTGATTCAAAAATTCGTGAACCAAAGCTATTCTCATAATCTACTACAAGCGAGGGAAAAAATTTTTGAGGACAACGTCGAGGGCTTCCCAATGCCCGAGGCTTTAGCCCACCGCTAAGGCGGGCGTGTCCGAAAAAATTTTTTCCCGAGCGGCTAATAATCTACTTTAGGCCTCTTACCAAGCAAAATTAAAAATGTTTTATAAATAATCCAAAGATCCAGCCAGATCGACCAGTTCTCGATATAGAAGGCATCGAGGCGAATTTCCTCTTCCCAAGAAATTTCCGGGTTCTCGCTCGCCTGCACCACTTGCGTCAGTCCTGTAGCCCCTGGTTTGAGGACAAACAACCTCTTGTAATCGTTGCGATAATGGTCAACTTCCTTGACCATGTGCACGCGCGGACCAACCAGGCTCATTTTGCCCGTGAGGATGTGCCAGAGGCTTGGCAGCTCGTCGAGTTTGGTCCGGCGCAGGAATCGACCTATCGGGGTGACTCTAGGGTCATTTTTGATTTTCACAAACGGCCCTTTGCGCGAATTCAATTTTTCCAGTTCTTCCCTCATTTTGTCCCCCGAAGCAGTGCCTTCGCTCATCTCAAAATACATTGATCTAAACTTATAAAACTCAAACTCGCCTAAGCCCGCTGCGCGCGGCTGGTGGAAAAATACTGGTCCTTTGGAATTAAGCTTGATGGCCATCGCCACCAGAGCAAAAATTGGGCTCAACACAATCAATCCTAACAATGACACGAAAATATCGATTGAACGCTTAACAACTTTCCCCCACCCTTCCAATGGTGTCCCTTTCAAAGTTATGACTGGAATCCCAGAAATTGTTTCAATAGCAATGTTGGTTGTGGCAGTTTCAAAAATATTCGGTACATAATTAAATAAAATTCCATAGTCGCGGCAAAAGCCCAATATGCTCGTGTTTAAATCCTGGCTTAAGTCCGGATCCGCCTGCAGCAGTTCGTCAATCCCGGAATTTTGCCTTATGGATTCCAAATTTCGGATCAGGGTCTCTATAGGCGCGGTGGATAAAACCGTACCGACCATTTGGTAACCCAAACTCGGCCGGTTTTCTATTTCTTTTATTACTTCGGATTCCGCGGCGCTGTCATAGATTACAGCCACGAGTTTATGCAGTCCAATTCCGCGCTTCAAAAATTCGATTTGTATGAGCCTTAAAATTAATCTCCCCACCGTAACCAGAACAATTGTAAAAATCCAGGCCAGCAAAATTATCAGCCTAGATGGAAACACCGTCTGGTTGAAAAAGAACAAAATGACCACGGCCAACAGCCCGGAAGAAATTGCCAAAGAGATTTTCAGGATTTCAGAAGAAATTCTGCGGGTGCCCTTGAGGTTATAAAGTCCGGCCAAAGCCAAGAGTATGAGCAGCACGGGGCTGATCATGACCAAAACTTTGAGATAAGCCGGCAGGGAAAGCTGGTATAGAATCGGACGGACGAGCTCCAATTTGAAGCGCAAATAAAAAGCTGCCACTCCGGCAACTATAATCATTAAGAAATCGACAAATATTGAAACTAAATTAAAATAAAGCTCTGATTTCTTCATATCTACGAAAGTACGAAATTTACTAAATTACGAAAGGTTAACAACTCTTTTGAATCTCAGACCCGCTTTTGTAAAATTGGCCAATATAGCTAATTTGAGATTACTGGCTTTCAGATATGCGTTAACCTGGTCAAAATTCCTTTTGCCGTACATACTGTCCTTCTTAATTTCTAAGATAATCTTATTATCAATAAGGAAATCAGCAAAAAAGTTTCCGATTAATTCATTTTTATATTTTAAAGGTAGCTTGGCTTGCTCCTGAAACCTTAAACCCAATTTTTTTAATTCAGCAGCCACAGCTCTTTGGTAATGCTTTTCTTGTAAAACCCCGCCTAGTTGCTTATAAACATCGATCAATCCGCCAACAATCTTATAGCTTAACTCCGGGTAAACTAAATCTTTTCTTTTTACCAAGGTATTCATGTCTTCGTAATTTCGACAATTTCGTAATTTCGTAGTTGATTATACCATTTTTGCTTGAGTTTTTCAAATTTTGAAATGATCGGATTTTTTGTTATCATTTAGACTCCAAGGAGGGGAAATGAATAAACCGAGCTACAAAGAAGCTCTGAAAAGTCTCTGCGAGAAGATTGTGAAAAACGCCTTGCGTACCCGCGACATTCCGCCAGAGGTCATTGTTATCCATCAACAAGATAACGGTAAACCGTTTCATCGTCCCAAATTCCTACCATTTGTTAAAGAGACTGCAATTCTGCTTTCGCGAGACAAACTGACGGAAAAGGAATGCAAGCACCGGCTCGAACAAATTCTCATGCATATTCTCCGAGAGGGCTTGGAAAGGAAGGGGTGCGAACCCGCTTATTTTGATGCAGCATTATGGGATTGTTACCTGTTCCGCTTTCCGTCAGCCAAAAGATGGTTTCTGCGTCACAGGAACCAAAAGGAGCAGTGGCATCCGATTATTGGCAATTGTATTGAAATCATCGCAAAGGAGTACGAATCATAAGGCCTGGAACTATCAGGTCTTTTTTTCGCTAAAAAACCAGCCCCAATCGGGGCTGGTTAATCTCTAAATTAAATTTAGAATTCTCGGCGCGGTCCGCGAGATCCGCCTTCTGTTTTCGGGCGGGCTTCGTTGACTGCGAGGTTGCGGCCGCCGAAATCGGTGTTGTTGAACATCTCGATTGCTTTGGCAGCTTCCTCAGGACTGGCCATTTCGACGAATCCAAAACCTTTGGATCGGCCGGAAAACTTGTCAGTGATGATTTGCGCGCTCACGACCTGGCCCGCTTGGGCGAAGTGTGACTGCAGCTCATCGCTGGTAGTTTTGAATGGCAAGCCTCCGACGAATAATTTGCTATTCATCTGGAAACCTTAAACGAGGGAAAATTTACTAAACGCAAACTTGAACCCTTGTTATTTAATGAACTTTCCTTCGACTAAAGGAAACTGTTAGACAGTATATGCCAAAAGGCGCTTCCTGTCAAGCCTATATTTCCATTAATAAAAATGGGTCTTTTTTTGATTTCTTCAAAACCTCGTAAGCAACATTGTAAACCGGCACTCCTCTATTTGTTTTACCTTCATGTTCGGCAAAATGCGCATGTCCGTGGACTACAAATTTAATCCCCTCGTATCTGTCTATGACCTCTGCAAACCTGGAAGTCCCAAGAAAAGGGCGAATTTCCAGTGGTTCTCCTTCGATCGTAGCTCGGATTGGTGAGTAATGCAAAACTACAACCTTATTTTCAAGTTCCATCGTATCCAATTTTTTCAAAGCGTTCTCAAGTTTCAACGCTTCATTTACAGCCTCCAGCACAAATGCTTTGGTTGCTTTCTCCCCAAACGCCCCAAGCAAGTATTTTTCAAATCCCCCAGCAAAACCTTTCACGCCTGCAAACCCGACATTTTTGAAAACAAACACTTCGTCATCCAAAAACTTAAATCTTGCCTGAGACAAAATTTTCTTTATTTCATCTACGTGTTCGCTGTGATGATCGTGGTTTCCCAAAACTCCTAACACTGGAATTTTTGATTGCGCGATGGATGAACCCAAATTTTCCGCTTCCTTCGGCAGTCCAGTATTGGTTAGGTCCCCGCAAAGCAATAAAATATCCGCTTGTTCGTTTGCCTGTGCGAATAAATCACGGAATGGTTGAAACGAATGTTCCTGCACGTGCAGATCCCCCACTGCCGCGATCCGCAGCTTATTCTTGGACAACTCGTCCTTCATGGACATCACCTCCGATCACGTCGCCAAACCCCCACTTGCTGACATCTATGTAATAGTCCTGCGGCGAGAAAAGCCGGCCGCGGCAAATCCGATTTCTCGGAGTCGGCACATTAATTTGGTTTTGCATCCTTCCGACCAGCTCATCCAATAGCCATTTGGGTATAACTTCCCGTTCCGATGGGTAGACAAAACGGAAATTCAATACGTGTACGAATAACACTTCCCAATATTGGTCCATGTAACTCAGCAGCCGCTTCCAGTCGATCTCTTTGTGCTTAAGCAAAATTAAATGCACTATATCGCTGCCGTCATATTTGAGCCGGTCCTGCACGAACGCTTTGGCATAAATTAGCTCCGTAGGAGGAAGAACCCTGACTTTCAAACCAAAAATTTCACCTTCAACTGATTTTTTGAACCAATCCTCGGTAACATGCGTTTGCGCATTCTGAAGATTAAAAATAACATCAAAATACAATTGCTTTTGGAAAACTTTTGCCAGCCACCTTTCGTCTTCAACAGCTGTTTTGTACCCCTTCTCAGCAAATAAATTGAGGATTTTTGGATAATCGCCCGGCCTCGCAAATATATCCATATCTTTGGTCTGGCGTTCAATCCCCGTGTAAACACGGACAGCAAAAGTGCCGCCAAGCATAAACGGTATCTGGCTTTTGTTCAAAATTTTTAGGCACTCCGCATAAAATTCTTCTGCGCTAACAGTCATAAATTTATCTTAATCAAAGGTAACTTATAAGCATTTTTCAGATCGCGAAACTGTCAATCTGTCTAAAGTAAAAATAAAAAAACCATCCAAATTTGAATGGTTATTTTATGCTTCCCAAGCAAGCTGTAAGCCGAATTCTGTCTGTCATCCCTTTCGAGACGGAGACGATTATCTATCTTGATCAAACATTGCTGCCTGATTCTTTGCTGCCAACCCGGCCTGTAAAGGCCCTATTTGGCATTGCACCTGCAAGTATGAATTTAGCCGTTTCACCCCAATGTCGCCATTGGATTCATCCGCTTGGGATGCTGTTTCATTTCTGATTCAGCGTCACTGTTCGCATCACTTGATCACTCATGACGGGAATTACCCGCTACCTGCGATTGCATGAACTCATGAGACCTGCCCGCCTTCTGGCGGGATTCCATCCAATCAACGTGTTCGGACTTTCCTAACCTGGCATTGCTGCCAAGCTCAATCGTCACACCTACTTGAGAAGCGTGTATATATTACTCCAAAACCGCATTTTTGTCAATAAAAAAGCCCGAAATGCTTTTCGGGCTAATCGACTCTGAACATGATATAAGTTTGTAATTGATTGTGCTTGGCTGTAATACGGGTCATTCCCCTGGCTTTTGCCAAAACCAATCCTTGGGAGCTGACAGACGCAACTCCTGGAATTCCGGAAATCCATTCGGATCCCGAAACAACTGGCTGGAGGCTCCCATCATTTTCCTTGAAGTAGAGTTCCAGCTGAATTGATGCTCCAACATGAGCTGAAGTTGGACCTACGATCACAAGACCGACTGGATAAATGGTGGGTTGAATCGGAGAATTGCAGGAGCACATCAAGATAGCAATGGCTCCTAATAACAAAGCAGGCATCTGCTCCTCCTTTATGACATAAGAGTCTAAACGAAATTGGGCAAAAAGAAAAGCCCGACGATTTGTTCGTAGAGCTTTGAAATTGTAAACACCTCCTTGGTGTTTTGAGCGTGGACGGTTGAGGCACCGAAGCCAGGTCTACATCTGTGACCCAACCGTCCGGTTTGTGGTCAGCGTTGTAGTGTTGTAGTGTGGACACGACCCGCTTGTGCAGCACGCTTGACCTGGTAAGCGTGGCTGCCAGCGAGCGAGAGTGGGCCCGGTGCGTGGCGCTCCGGGCCGACGCAAGCTGTCGATCGCATTACGGTGTACGGCGATCGGCGCTGGCGTCGAAGTACGGACATCGGAAACGCGGAAGCGGAACCGGATCGACACACGAGTGTTTTAGAGCTGCCCTGTGGCCACAAGACAACAATCCAGCGAGCAGAAGCTGGCACAAGTGAACGCGAAATCCGTCGCGTGCGGCCCATAGGAATCGTTTCAGGATTCCACAAGGTCTGCTCTAGGGACTCATCCTCTTGGGCCTCCGCAATTCTGGGAGGCTTGCAGCTGTGGGGTATTCACAGCAAATAGCCGGCATCACACTGATGCTGAACCACCAACGTCGCCTAGGACGACGGTGCCGACTCCCCTGATAACATTCGGTCAGTCCAAGGAAACTAGCTCTGTGCCGTTGTCCCCAACACGTCCTCGGTTACCGCGGACCGACCGAATTATTTTGGCGCCCAAACCAATCTCTCACTTTAACTCACCTGGCTTGTGGCTTTGGTGGCAAATGGCGGATGGCCGGCCTGGGTCGCCAACTCGAAGGTCAAAAGAACATTCCGTTTCAGTACACCATAATATATACCCAAATTGCTTCCGTGTCAAGATCTTAAACTAAGAAACCTTGACAAATAGCCCAAAAAGGCGTATAATTACCCTTGTGTTTAATATTTAGTTGGCTTCTTTCCTTAAGGATTAGGCCCATCCCAGCGAAAGCTGGGATCCACTACCTTAATTAATACCAATTGGTGTTAATAGCGGAAGTGGACCCCAAATCAAGTCTGGGGTGGTATTTTTAATAATGAACACCCGAAACGACATTCGAAATATAGCGATCATCGCCCACGTCGACCACGGCAAAACTACCCTGGTCGACGCCATGCTCAAGCAAACCCATGTCCAAAGAAATGTGGAAGAATTGGGTTCTTTAATCATGGATTCCATGGATTTGGAGCGCGAGCGAGGAATTACTATCAAAGCCAAAAACGCTTCTGTCACCTACAACGGAGTTAAAATAAATATTGTGGACACTCCAGGCCACGCGGATTTCGGCGGCGAAGTTGAACGAACTCTACGCATGGTAGATGGGGTTTTATTGTTGGTTGATGCGAAAGAAGGCCCTATGCCGCAAACGAAATTTGTACTCAAGAAAGCTCTAGAGCTCGGGCACAAGGCAATTGTGGTTATAAATAAAATTGATAAGCCAGATGCCCAGATCGACGAAGTCGTAAATAAAACTTTTGATTTGTTTGTATCTTTACATGCATCCGACGAGCAACTGGATTTCCCAATTATTTATGCTTCAGGTATCGGCGGGACAGCCTCTTTGGACTCTCACAAACCGGGTACAGATCTTACTCCTCTATTTGAAACCATAATCGACAAAATTCCAGCCCCAAAAATTGATGAAACCCAGCCGTTACAAATCTTAGTTTTAGCACTTGCTTATGATTCATACAAAGGTAAGCAAGGAATCGGCAGGATTTATTCAGGGTCAATCAAAAAGAACCAGTCTATAATGCAAATCGCTCCGGACGCCGCGAAATTTACCGGACGGGCTATCGATATTTCCGTATTCCAAGGGTTACAAAAACAATCCGTGGATGAAGCTTCGGCTGGTGAAATTGTGTCAGTCGCCGGGCTTGAAGATATCACTATCGGATCAACTATAACTGACCCGCTTAATCCGAAACAAATTGACCCAATAACAGTGGACGAGCCAACTGTGCAAATGACTTTTTCCGTAAACAATTCTCCTTTTGCCGGTCGCGAAGGCAAATATGTCACTTCCCGTAACTTGCGTGATCGCCTATATAAGGAGCTTGAAACGAACGTAGCTTTGAAAGTATCCGACACATCCAGTCCCGATACGTTTTTGGTTGCAGGCCGCGGCGAACTCCATCTAGCGGTATTGATCGAAACCATGCGCCGCGAAGGATATGAACTGCAGGTTTCCCAACCCGAAGTTATTTTTAAACTGGAAGATGGGATAAAAAAAGAGCCTTTTGAAAGACTCTCAATTATTGTTCCCAATGATTATCAAGGGGCTGTCATCGAAGAAGTGGGCAGGCGCAAAGGAGAGCTTGTGAATATGAACCATACAGATAACGGCGAAGTGCATTTAGAGTACGAAATTTCAACCCGCAACTTAATCGGGCTCAAAAGCAAACTGCTGACCCAAACCAAAGGCACGGTTATCCTAAACCATATTTTCGATTCTTATGAACCGGCGGAAAGCACCGGTGCGAACAAAATGCCTCATGGCGCTCTTATCGCGTCGGAATCCGGGGTTTCAAATGCCTACGGACTCAACAATGCCCAGGAGCGCGGCGAGCTTTTCATCGGCCCGGCCGTGGAAGTTTATCAGGGCATGATTGTGGGAGAAAATGCCAAAGCCGAAGACATCGAGCTTAATGTAAACAAGACCAAGCGGCTGTCGAACGTCCGGGCATCCGGCTCCGATGAGGCTATCATCCTCACTCCTACAAAAAATATGAGCTTGGAAGAATCGCTGGAATTTTTGGCTCCCGACGAACTGCTGGAAGTCACTCCGCAATCCCTGCGCTTGCGAAAAAGAATTCTGGATCCGCTCAAGCGCAAACGCGAAAAGAAAGCTGAACAGACAGCATAAATAATTCAAAACCAAAAATAACCCATGCCGGACTTGATCCGGCATCCATTACCTTAATTAATCAATTGATCGAGTAAGGTGGCGGATCCTGAAAAAAGTTCCCGCCAAAGGCGGGCGGGCAGGATGGGTTATTTTATGTTGATTAAAAATTATTGGGTGCAGCCTGTGACCGGTGAGGTTCTAGGAACCGCAACATTTGCAACTGGTTCGGAAACCACAGAAGGAGTAGCACTTCCCGCCGGGACAGTGCCGCTGCTGGTAAAAACTACCCCGTGTCCTGGGAGGACGGTGCCCAAAGACGACATATTTTCACAGCCAGGAAGATAAACCCTGTTGAAATAGAGTTGATCGCCAATTTGCAGGATCTGGCCTCCTTCGGGCGGAAACTCAAAATCAGTATGGAAAATTGGCACTAAGCACAGTTCCCCATCTGCCGTGCTCCGTTGCGCCAAATCAGCCGCGGAACTGAACATCGGGACCAGCAGAAGTGCTGCCGTTGTGAAAGCTATAATTTTTAGCATATTATTTCCTTTCCGTTTATGTTTAATCTAGCCCCAACGATTGTACCAAAACACCCCAGCAAACTGCAAGGGTGTATTTGGCCAAGACCATATAAATTGTCAGATTGTGGAATCCTCGTCGGAATCCGGCATATATTGCCGGTCCGGCTTGTCCATTTCTTGGTCGTTTGGATTTTGGTCCGCCATAGAAATCTCCCCGTTCCGCCATCTTCTGGCGAAATAATTATTAATGACTGTATTTAACACCATTTTGAAAGCAGGATAAATCTTTATTTTGCCCAAAAAAAATCGAATTAAAATATTTTCTTTGTTATTAATTCGATTTTGTGTTAATAACCAGAAAAAACAGCTTAGAGATCCAAGCTGTTTTTTCTGTTAAGCCTAAGCGCCGTCTTCCTCCGTAGCGTCGCGGCTCTCATTTGGAGATTCCGAATCCTTTCCCAGATCGGCAAATCCCCGCTTTCTTTTTTCATCCGGCATTGTCGCTCCTTTCAAGGTTTAAAAATTATTCTTCACTAGATTCGCTGCCCTCGCTTGACCTGTCGCGGTTATCCTTGTTCTTCGCTCCTTTAGTTCGTGCCATATTTATCACCTCCTAAATTAATTAATTAGTACCTGCAATCTAATACCAAAAGTCCTTTATTCGATACTGACGGAATAGCTAATTTTATGGATCACATTTACTAAGGCAGCTCTGTATTTATCGCTATGAGGTGTTTATAAACAGTTGAATTGCATTAAAGCCGCTGAAATAACCATATTAATTTGCATTAACCCTGTTCAGTAATGCCTGGTGAACTCCTTTTTGTGGTAATTTTGCGTGCTGTTGATAGTCTTGCCCAAAGCTTTCGTGGCAATCCTGCCGGCTTTGGCGTTTTGGTTTGGCCGCGCTTGTGATCTCGGTCTTTTTTTCATATGTCTCCTTGTTTATCCAGCACCTTACAAAAGGTGCTAGATTTATGGTTTTACAAATACTACACAAATGTATAAGTAACCGGAATATCCAAAATAGCCAAAACAATCAAACGAATTGGCTTTGTTTCATAACTCCTCCGGCCTTCGAATGATCGAACAGAGGTGTTACGATCTCTGCCGCGAGGATTGGCAAATTTCCGACTTTTTCTTCGCCTAAACAATTGCTTGACGTTTAAAAAATCATTTTTTATAATATTCCTGTACGGTTATGGTTTGAGTTTTTTAGGTTCCTAAAAGTTCTTTTAGTTCATTTGTTAGTGTTCGTGTGTGAGTTAATAGGGTTCGTACATGTTCACAAATTAATGTGTTTTAAGTTCATAACCGTACAAGGTCAAATACCACACAATCCTGGGGTGGTT
>CAZOKE010000015.1:0-25386 GCA_964580495.1 uncultured Candidatus Saccharibacteria bacterium | reverse complement strand
CGTGGCCCGGAGTGTCGATGATGTTGATCTTGTATTTCTTGTCTTCGCCTAAGCGCTCATACCGCGGCGCCCAGTAGCAAGTCACAGCCGCGGCAGTAATTGTAATGCCACGCTCGCGTTCCTGCTCCATCCAGTCCGTCACAGTTTCGCCTTCGTGGACTGCGCCAATCTTGTGAATCAAACCGGTGTTATACAAAATACCTTCGGTAACAGTGGTCTTACCGGCGTCGATGTGGGCGATGATTCCGATGTTTCTAGTTTGTTCAATTGATAATTCTCTTGGCATAGCAATCTGTCATTCCCGCGGAAGCGGGAATCTTTAAAATAATTTTAAATATAAATCATCCCAATTGGGATTTTCTTTTTCAATTAGAGCTATTTTCCAACTTCTGTTCCACTTTTTTAACTGCTTTTCTCTGAGAATAGCACTTTCAATTTCAGTGGTGTGTTCGAAATATACAAGCTTTTGGACAAAATATTTTTTACTAAAACTGTCTGCCTTGCCTTCTTTATGTTCTTGAACTCTCCGTATCAAATCATTTGTCACACCAATGTATAATACTCCGTCTTTTTTGGAAGCAAGAATGTAAACAAAATAATCTTTCATAAGATTCCCGATCAGGTCGGGAATGACAAGGAGAAAATTTCGATTCGTTCATTCGCGGATTCGATTACCTTCTTTGGAATCTCGCAAAGTGGGCGAAGGCTTTGTTCGCTTCAGCCATTTTGTGCACGTCTTCGCGCTTTTTGATAGCAGCTCCCTGTTTGTTGTAGGCTTCCATCAATTCAGTGGCGAGCTTGTCTGCCATCGGTTTGCCTTTTTTTGACCTGGCAGCGTCGATGATCCACTTCATGCCAAGCGTGGTCTTGCGCGGTTCTTGCACTTCCATTGGCACTTGGTAGTTGGCTCCGCCGATTCTTCGCCCTTTGACTTCGAGAATCGGCGAGACATTTCGGACGGCTTGTTCGAAAACCGTTTTTGGTTCAGTTTTCATTTCGGTTTCAATTTTGTTCAAAGCGCCGTACACGACTTTGGTCGCAACGGTTTTCTTTCCCCGTTCCATCACATAGTTGATGAACTTGGAAATTTTAACAGAATTATACTTATGGTCGGCTTCGACCGGATGTCTTCGGTATGATCTTGCTTTCCTAGGCATATATTTCTCTCTTTCCTTTTTTAGTAAATATGCGGTGACACGATTTTGGGGACCCCGCTCGGGCGCATCCGCCAACTGGCGGGAGCACGTGCGGGGTAAAAATCGTGTCGGAACCCGCTATTTATTTTTTGGCTCCATATTTACTTCTCCCTCTCTTGCGTCCTTCGACTCCGCCAGCATCCAACTTTCCGCGGACGATATGATAACGCATACCAGGCAAATCTTTCACACGGCCACCGCGGATCATGACCACGCTGTGTTCCTGCAAATTGTGGCCGATGCCCGGGATGTAAGCGTTGACTTCCATGCCGTTTGATAATCTGACACGGGCGAATTTCCGAATAGCCGAGTTCGGCTTTTTCGGAGTCATGGTCGTAACTTTGATGCACACGCCGCGCTTAAAAGGCGACCCTTTGTCGACATTGTACACTTCGCCTTTGAGCGAATTATAAACTCGCATCAAGGCCGGTGATTTGGATTTATAAACTGATTTGGTGCGACCCTTGCGGATCAATTGATTTATTGTGGGCATATTAAAAGCGGCATTATCCCTTGCCGCAACTCTGAACAAGGTTAATTGATGATTTTGCTGAATATTGTTTACCGGCAAATAATAACAGGTTTTTGTGGATGCGTCAACACTGTCTGCCTCAAATCACCAGCTATTGACAAAACCCCCAAAATGTGCTAATATATATGGTTGATAATAACGTCAACACCCTCTCAAGCGCTACAACATGTTCAAGTAAGGAGGAGCAAATGGCCCGCAAGATTTGGGCCAAGACTGTGGCAATCGTCCGCAGCCTGCTCATCGCGGTCCTGAAGTGGACGCCGGTCTACAATTACGACTGGATCCAGTTCAAGACCTACCCACGACCCATCCCAGCGGTTGGGGTCTCCAAGCCCAACCGGTTTGAGAAGTGGATCGCCTGAACAACCTACCCGCAAGAGTTGCTTAACAAGCACGCTTGCGGGTTTCTTTTTGCTTTTAACTAATTGCAATATTCCTAGCAGTGGTTTATAAAATAAAAACGGAGGAGGAAGCATGGAATTTGAAGGAGGCAAAGTAGTCCAGTTCGGAATGTCCTTTGGTTTAGTCCGCCCGGACAAAAGAGACGGCTTGCTCCGGTTTTTTCAAGAAGACGGCAGGCATTTCTGCATCGAAAATGGCGAAATCAAGTTCGACAAAACTCGGGTCAAAAATTTTCAAGGCGATCGGATATTGTTTACCCGGGGCGAAACAGGAACCGTGGCTAACTGGGGAATGGAACGTGAATACAAGCACCTTTCCCAATTGTTGGATACAAAAAAGACTTAGGTTGGCAACCGCCTAAGTCTGTTTTTTTTGATTAAAGCGAAGCTCCGGGGCCGAGCAGCAATTTCAGCAGAAATGAAATGCTGGGGATGAGGATGCTTGTATAAATCCCGGTAAACAGCAAAAGCAGAACTAAAATAAATCCGTAACGCTCTAATTCCAAATACCAGTACATAAGCGTGCGGCTGAAAAATCCGAAAATGCTCGCCAAAATTTTGGATCCGTCCAACGGCGGGATCGGGATCATGTTAAAAACTGCCAATACCAGGTTGAGCAATATAACATGCATCAGCAAAGTTTGGGCCTGCGGATTCATGGCTGGTATGAACCGAAACAATAGTGCGGCTATGGCGGCAATCAAAAAGTTGGTAATCGGGCCGGCAAAAGCCACCAGGACAATGTCGCGCTTGAAGTTCCGCAGATTTTGGTAATTTACCGGCACGGGCTTGGCCGCGCCAAATCCAAAGGCGCCGCCAGTAGCCCAATACATAACTGCAGGCAAAAGGATCGAGCCAAACGGATCGATGTGCGGGATAGGATTAAGCGTCAAGCGCCCGGCCAAACGCGCCGTGGGATCCCCTAATTTTTCCGCGACCCAGCCGTGAGAAACTTCATGCAAAATCACGGAAAACAGCAGGATGACAATGTAGAGAATTATTTCGGATGGAGACATGTTTTTTTCCTTTGTCATTCCCGCGAAAGCGGGAATCTAGAACAAGCTTTCATAAAGATCATCCCAATTCGGGTTACCTTTTTCGATTAGAGAAATTTTCCAGGCCCTATTCCATTTTTTTAATTGCTTTTCTCTCATTATAGCAACATCAATATCATTTGTTTCTTCAAAATAAACTAACTTCCTTATAAGATATTTCTTAGTAAAACCATCCGCCTTGAGTTACCCCAATATATAAAACGCCGTCTTTTTTGGATGCCATCATGTAAACATAATAATCTCTCATAAAGATTCCCGATCAGGTCGGGAATGACAATTAGGTCTTTCAGCCTTGCCAAAACAGAAATAATATGCTAATCTTTACAAGTGCTTTATTATTGTACTTTAAGCAAATAGGAATAACAACTATGCGCAAATGCCAAATTTGCGGCAAAGGCTACCATTCTTCTGTGAAGCGCAGTCACTCAATGCGAGCGCATAAAGTCAGGCTTTACCCCAACTTGCAGTGGCTCAAATTAGAACACGGCCGGATCAAAGCCTGCGCCAAATGCATCAAGACCCAGAATAAAAAGATGGCCTTGGTTGCCGCTTAAAAAGCTCCTTAGATTTAAGGAGCTTTTTAAATTCAAAGATCAAGAATAAAAATGAAAAATATTGGAGTCGTGAAACGACACAATTATTTTGCCTTTTGAATTTTGCATTTTTATTTATTCACTTGGAATGTTTCTTGCCAAGTCTGCTGTCTGGTCATGTCAGCCATAATTCCATATTGGCCGATTGAGAAAAAGAAAAATTTATCCGGGTGGTTTTGGTCCATATAAAAATAGCTGATGCCGTTTGACACAGTGTAAGTCTGCGGGCATTTGGATGCGTTTTGCCAGTACGGAGCGTTTGGGTCTGTGGTCTTAGGATATGCTATTACGGCTTCGCTTACGCCGGCCGGGATGGTTGGTGTCGCCACGCCATAGCTGGCATAATAATCCTGAAGAGTCTGCGCAAAGCAGTCTTTGCTGGAATAGCTTGTTAAAAATTGTTTTTGGATTGCTGTGGTAAGGCTGTCGCTTGGAGATTTTTTAAACTCCTGCACCCACTGGCCTTGCTCCATAGGTGATGCCGTATAGTAAACATAAACTTTGTCCTGGGCTTGTTTGGCTGTGGTGTCAGCTTTGCCGTCCCCGTCTTGGTCATTGTTGTATTTAAAACTTATTCCCAAATCATCGGATGTGAAAGTAACAATTTGCCCTTGAGAATTTTGGCTTTGCTGGTCAGAATTGTTTTGCTTAGGAGCCGGATTTTTCGGAGCAATTTTGACATAAGGCAGAAGCAGATAACCTATAACCAGCAGGACCAAAACCAAAATTGCAGTTTTTAAATATTGCATTTGTGTTTCGTTTAATTGGACGAAGATATAATGACACTTTTTATTGATTAGTACAATTCTAGAAGCCGTTTTTGGGATCTTTTCCCAAACTGTCGATCACGGAAACATAGCGGTCTTCGCCCAAAATTTCGGAAAGCGAGTGGGCCGGCATGGCGCCATTGAACAAATACCCCTGCGCCCGGTTGCAGAGGTTTTCCCGCAGGAAACTCAACTGCTTCTTCGACTCCACGCCTTCTGCCGTGACTTCCATGCCCAGAGTCTGGCCCAAGGTAATGATGGATTTGGCAATTGCCGAATTTTGGAGATCCAACGGGATGCCCTTGAGAAAGTTGCGCTCTATTTTGAGCATGTCCACGGGAAATTGTTTGATGTAGCGCAAACTCGAATAACCAGTCGAGAAATCATCGAGGCAAAATCGAACTCCCCGATCGCGGAGCGCGTTCATGATGTTCATGACGTTTTCCGGATTTTCCGCCAAAACACTTTCGGTCAGTTCCAGTTCGATGGAGGACGGCTTAACCCCGCACTCTTCGATGGCATTGATTAAAATTCTCTCAAAATTTTTCTGCTTAAATTGCCGTGCTGATAAATTGATGGCAACCATAATATCAAACCCTTTGTCATGCCAAGTCTTGGCCTGGCACAGCGACTGCTTAAGCACCCACAAGCCAATCGGCTCAATCAAGCCGTTGGCTTCGGCCAAAGGGATGAACCGGTCCGGCAGGATCAGAGTCATGTCCGGACGTTGCCAGCGCACAAGTTCTTCAGCGCCGACAATTTTCCCGGTTTGGATATCTATCTGCGGTTGGTAAAACAGCACGAATTCGTTATTTTCTATGGCATGGCGCAATTTGCTTTCCAGCGTCAGCTTCTCGTATGATGCCGAGTTCATAGTGGTCGTATAGAACTGGTAGGTGTTGCGGCCGTAATCTTTGGCCCGGTAAAGCGCGGTTTCGGCGTTTTTAAAAAGCACCGAAGGCTCCTTGCCATCATAAGGATAAAGGCTGATGCCGATGCTCGGGCTTATATACAATTCGTGTTTGTCCAAGTAAAAAGCCGGATTAAATTCGGCTAAAATTTTTGAGCATAACTTGGCCACAGTCTCTTCGTTTTCCGCGTTGGTTATGAGGATTCCGAATTCGTCGCCGCCAAGACGTGCCAAAATATAATCCTCGCCGATGCAGCTGCGCATGCGCAAAGCCACTTCCTGAATCAGCCTGTCACCTATGGCATGGCCCAAGGATTCGTTAATTGTCTTAAAACGGTCTAAATCCACTATGAGCAATGCGGCGATCTCCCGCTTGGCATCGGCTTCAGTTAAAGATTGGTTTAAACGCTCGTTAAGGTAAGTCCGGTTTGGCAGATCAGTTAAATCATCATGATGATATTGGTACAGCAGGCTTTGTTCAATTTTCTTGCGCTGGGTGACATCGCGGAAATTCGCCACAATCGCATTAATACTCGGAATATGAAGAAGATTGTTCCCCACTCCTTCAATCCAGCAATAATTTCCATCTTTGGTCAAAGCCCGGAATTCTGAACTAATGGCATGCGCTTCCGTGCTTAAAATTTCTTCAAATAGGTTTTTAATCCGATTTAAGTGATCCGGGTGGATCAATTCCATGATGTTGCGGTCAATAAGGTCCGTTTCAGTGAATCCCAAAATCCGTTTGACTGCTTCAGTGCAGTAGGTGATGCACCCCTTGTCGTTCAGCAAGACCACGCCATCGGAGCTATGCTCAATCATGGCGCGAAAACGCTCTTCATTGGCTTTGAGAGCATCGGCTACTTTTTTTTGTTCCGTAATATCGCGGGAAATAGTTGAAGCGCCAATGACATTTCCGCTCTTATCCTTGATCGGGGAAACGGTCACGGACATGCGCATGAGTGTCCCGTCTTTGCGCACCCGAATCGTCTCATAATGCTCGACCAATTCTCCTTGGCGCATTTTGTTCAAGATAAAGTTCATGTCTTCGTACTCATTTGAGGGCATGAGCATGGCCACGCTTTTACCCAAAACCTCCTCGGCCATGTACCCATATATACGTTCCGCGCCTTTGTTCCAACTTACGATAGTCCCATCGAGGTCCTTGCCTATGATCGCATCTTCGGAGGATTCGATGATTGCTGCCAGTTTAGCATTTGTCTCGCTGGCTTGCCTGGATTCGGTAATATCACGCAGGTAAACTGCCAAACCGTCGCTAGTAGGATAAATTGTTATTTCGAGCCATTGTTTTGATTGTTCTATAAATTCTTCGACCCGCAAGGTCTCTCGGTTTTCCAAAGCCCGCAGCACTCTTTGGAAAAGCGGCCTGGACCTGGATTGGGGAAATTCATCCAATATATTTTTACCGATTAAATCTTCGCGCCTTCGGCCGCCGAAAAAACTCTCGGCTTTTTTATTGATATAAGTAAAGCGCCAGGAGTTATCCAAAGAGATAAAGGCATCGGTGATGCTTTCTAAAATCCGCTGGTTGCGGCGGGTGGCAGCCTGGTATTCCTGCATGATCCGGCGCTGTTCAGTCAGATCGTGAATGACATTTAATACCCAAGAAAGACTTCCATTTTTGAATACAGGCGAGGATTTTATTTCAAACCAGCGGGTTTGGCCGGTATCTTGGTTGCGGCAAAAAATAACCATGTTCTCGATAGGCAAATTCCGAAAGAGCCGCCGCCCTGGAAGATCTTCAATTCCTATCGGGTTTTGGTTTTCGCAATAAAATTTCCAATTTTTAAATACGTCGAAAATCGATTTTCCGATTATATCTTTGTGGCTGGAATATCCCAAAATTTTTGCCATGGAGTCGTTGGCAAATACTATCGTGCCCATCCCATCCGCGGCATACACCCCATTATCCAAGTTGTGGAAAACTAGCTGGAGATTATTTTCCTGTTCCAGCTGCTTGAATATGTTGTCGTACGTGCTCTGATTTTTATCTTCATCTTCTGTCGACATAAAAAAGAATACGCGATTGCGTATCCCCCGGAAATGTAAATTAATTGTAATCCATACGGCAACCCATTTAATAAATTCTTTGTTTATATCGTATCTTACATCGCCCCTCTCACAGTCGCACAAATTGGACAAAAAAAGGCCTAAATTTTTTTACCTTTTTGGATAATCTGCACAACGAAATTTGATCAAGCTCAAAACTTTGTGTACAATTGGCTGGTTCGCAAAGGAGGACAACGATGAAGTATTTGCATCTGACTGGCGGCGAGATCATCACTCTGCTGTTCATCATCCTGATTTCGCTGTTCTTTGGATGGGTCGGCAACCGCGACCAATCCCAGCCTGACCACGTCCAGGACTTCAACTGGAAGTTCAATACCGCAGTGATGCTCGCCATCGTGATTACGATCTACATCGTAATCGCTTATTTCATCAACAGCACCCCGAGTCTGCACTGATCGGGGTTTTATTTTTGCTAATTAAGCTGCGAAGTGCAGTGCGGGCACTTTACTGCATTGATCGGGATGTTGGTTTTGCAGAAGGGGCATTCTTTTTCAGTGGGCATTGCCTGGGGTCTGCGGCGGAAACGGTTGATCTGTTTTACCAGCAGGAAGACGGCAAAAGATACAATTACAAAATTGATAAGCGTGTTTAAAAACAAACCGTATTGCATCGTATGCGAGAAAAAACTAAACTTCAGACCCGAAAAATTTACCCGCCCAGTAAAAATGCTCAAAATGGGATTCAGAATGTCTCCGACCAGCGAATTAACGACTTGGTTGAAAGCCGCGCCAATAACAATGCCGACCGCAAGGTCTATGGCATTGCCCTTCAGCGCAAATTCTTTAAATTCAGAATATATGCTCATAGACCAATAATAATGCTAATTATAAATTCTGACAAATTTGTACCGGTTAGTACAAATAAAAAAAGCCTGAGCAAGATTTCTCTCAGGCTAGCTTCTTCTTTGGTGCATCGCGCACGACTTCTCGGAAAACAAAACCCACAACCCGGCCGCGGCGGACCTGATCGTTTACCAAATCTTCGATCTCGCGCCCATCGCGGAAGCTGATCCCGGCAATCACCGGCATGATGATGATGTCGCCCTTTCGCCAGTAAGGGCCGGCTTGGACGATCATCTGCGAGATCGGGATTTGCGTTCCCAGAACGTGCTCCACCACTCGCCGCAGGGTCGGCAGATACTCCGGCCGGCAGCAAGAGCGAATTACGCCTTTCTTGAAGAGCTTGGCGACTTCTTCAGTACTGATCTGCCGCTGGCTGCCGAATCTGGAAATGTGTGCAAGTCCGACATCTTCGAAATTCAGGCTGAAGTAGTGCACATTTCACCTCTCATTCGCACTGGCGCTTTTCAATTTCATCCATTTCAGCCTGCAGATCTTTACGGCATGTAATGTATTTGCCGTCCGCATCCACGATTTTGAAATCTTGCCCTCGGCTGTTCCGGAAAGCGCCTCGTATGAACTCCTTCTCCTTCGACGAGAACTTCGAAGTCTTGTACCAAAACACCACTAAAGCCAAACATCCTCCTTTTCGACAGTTAAGTATATACAATTCCGGCAACTTTGAAAAGAGCTGCTGATGACTTATAATAATACGGCGAACACCTATTCGGGGTGTAGTATACCGGTAGTACGCGCCCATGGGGTGGGTGTAGACCGGGTTCAATTCCCGGCACCCCGACCAAATGAGATAAAGAGCCGCTTGAGGCGGTTTTTGTTTTGCTCGGTGCAGGTACCGAGCAAATAAAAAAAGACCCCAACCCATAATGGTGAGCTGGAGTCCTAAGTAGTTAGTCGTCGACTGAACTCGCGCCGGAAAGTCCGGTTCCCTTGCGTTCATCCATCCAGTCGTCGCCTCGAACCTGTTGTGATGAGGGTACCGATCGGCCCCGATCGGATTGAGACTTGTCCGGAGCCTTTTTGGGACCGACTATGCCGATCCGCAAATGCTCGTAATCGTTTCGCGGATACTCCATTTTCCCTCCAAATTCAGACGCCGTGGCCGTAGCCGTGCTCGCGCATGGGTTCGGGTGTCTCCACCAGCTTCTTTTCGGGATTCGCCGGTTTGCGGATCACCCCGAGCCGGAGCTTGTCCAGCACCGCTTGCGATGTCTTCACAGGAATCTGATCCATGAGCCCTCCCCTTTATTCGGTCCGGCGCGTGAAGTGGAAAACTTCTGGTTCGAGTTCAAACTGGTGGAACCTGATTCGCACCCTTCGGCGGCAGATGATCCAGAATCGCTCCGGGAAAAAAGCCAAGCTCTTGCCGAAAGCAATCGCAGTGCCCTTAGGCAAATCGTTGCTGAGCAATTCCCCGCCAACCATGTTATACACATAACCGAGCTGTGGAATCATCCAGGCCAGATATTTCTGCTGTTCCAAGGGATCCTCGCCAAATCGCCCTATCCTGGCAAGCTGCTCTTCGATCGAGATTCCGAGCTGGCGCTGCTGCAGCAACCGGTGGACAACAGTTTGGGTCTCTGAAGTCAGTTCCGTCGACATTTAATCTCTCCTCCTTTGGAAAAATCGGTACAAATTTCGCCGGATAAAAGATTTACCCAGCCAAGTTTATTCCAATTCGCATTATTCGCATTGTATGCGAACGAAATCCGCAAAAAAAATCCGGCCCTGGAGGGCCGGTTCAATTTCGTTTTTTCGCTACTCTCTTGAACCGACCGCTCGCACAGGCAAAATGATAAAGCCCAAAATAATTTGGGTGAGCTTAGTGGTGATTGTGGAGGCGTAGCGATTCATAAGATGGTTATAAACAACAGAATAATGTTAGCAATTAACAATAAATTGGTCAAATTAAAGGCGGACGCTACGAGTTGTAGCTCCGCCTCATTTCTTATTTCCGCGCATCGTTTTCGTCCCCGAGATCGCGCCCGGAGACGAATCGTTTTTCTTCGGGTTCCGGCTTCGGCGGCTGTTCTTTCTGTTCTGGCATGGTTTCCCTCCTTAACGTAATGAAAGCTTATCAAGCAAAAACCGAAGCGTCAAAACTATTTCACGAAGTACGCAGCCAGCCCCCTGCTTTTCACCAACCGGCTGCGGCTGTTGAGCCCAAGCGCCCAGCGGTTTTCAAGCCTGGCTAAGCGCAGTTCCTGTATGGAAGCCTCCTGTTCGTCACCACAGGCCCGAGCTTTTTCAATCAAGGCCTGAATTCTGCGCCGGCACCTGCTCTGATCCCTGCGGATCTGCGTTTCTTTACACATGTTCCCTCCGAAGGACAGTCGAAAACACATCGATGTGGCGCGGATCTGTTTCTTTCTGGCGTCCCGCCGTATAACCGCAATCAACCAGACTGAACTGCTCAATTTTGGTGACTTTCGTGCCGCAATCATTGCACTTCAGCATCTTACATTCTGCCACAATTCCCTTGACCAGTCCGTGACCATACGCAGTAACTTTCATTTCCCCTCCTGAAAACAAAAACACCGGCTTGATGGCCGGTATTGTTCGATTGTTTAAATCATGAACAAATCAGACCATCGTGCGGTGGTTAAAATAAAACCAAAAGTAATTGGCGGTCTGATTTATTAACATGTTGGAGCAATTATATATAATACAAACTTTTATTGCAAATGTTTGATCTTATCCAAGAAATTATCGAGTTCTTCCTTGCTGAAAAATTCAATCATAATTTTGCCGGATTCTCCGCTCTTCTGCACTTTGACCTTGGTACCAAGCTTGCCTCGCAATTCAGATTCAATCGCCGCAGTTTCAGGATCAGATGGGCCGCGGGCGGCTTTGACCTGTTTTGGTCGCTCCATTATTTCGCGAACTTTTTCCTCGACCTGCCTCACAGTCATGTTTTCGGCGATAACCAAGTCCAGCAGGGAGAGCTGTTTCTCCATGCCAGGCAAACCCAAAATAGCTCTGGCATGCCCTTCGGAAATAACACCTTCCGCAACAGCGCGCTGGATTTTCAGCGGCAGATGCAGCAATCGAAGCATGTTTGTGACTGTAGTGCGGCCCTTTCCAACTTTTTTGGCAACTTCATCTTGCGTCAGATGGTAAGTATCTATGAGCTGTTGGTAAGCCATGGCTTCTTCAATCGCATCCAAATTATGCCGCTGGATGTTTTCAATCAACGCCAGTTCCAGCTTCTTTTGCTCTTCCACAGCATCGCGGATAATCACGGGGACCCTTGCAAGTCCTGCCAGCTGGGAGGCTCTTAATCTTCGCTCACCCACGATCAGCTGGTAATTGCCGTCTGGCATAGGCACCACAACCAAAGGCTGCAGCACGCCGTGCTCGCGGATAGAAGCGGCCAATTCGTCCAATTTCTCTTCCTTGAAAACTTTCCGTGGCTGCCAAGGGTTCGGCTTGATCAAATTAACGGAAATTTCGGTAAACTGATTTGAAGGATGGGAGGTTGGGACAAATTTTTGGAATTGGGGCTCTTGGGACGCTTCGGCCGAAGGCTCGGCTATCGCAACAGGTGATGGAATCGGCAAAGGTGCTGCCTGCTGTGGTGCTGCCGCAACAAAAGAGCCTTCTGCAGGCAGGTTTTGGGTAGGCGTCGAAGCCGGAGGTATTGGATCCAAAAGATCGTCCATTTTATGTATATAAGTTAAAATCTTCTCCAACTAACATACCAGAAACTTTCATCTATGCCAAGCTTACTCTAAATTTGCGGTTTGAGGAGCTTGTATATTTTATCTTCCAATTTATAAAAGACTTCGGAACGGAACTGTCGTGGCCTTTCCAGGTCGTTCTTTATGATCCGCAGCACCTTTCCCGGCCTTGCGGTCAGCACTGCGATCCGATCCGACATTTCTAAAGCTTCCTGGATGATATGCGAAACCATAATCACAGTAAATTTGCGCTCGCGCCAGACCTGCAGCAGCTCTTTGCGCAAGGTTTCGGCAGTAAAAAAATCCAATTCCGAAAAAGGTTCATCCATGAGCAAGATTTTTGGGTCCGTAGCCAAAGCCCGGGCGATACCAACCCGCTGGCGCATGCCGCCCGACAGTTCGTGCGGATAGCTCTGGGCGAATTTATGCAAACCGAAAGTATCGAGCTCTCTTTTGACGATCTGATCGCGCTTGGATTTTTCCACTTTGCGCCCAATCAACCCAAGCTCAATATTTTGATGTACAGTCAACCATGGGAGCAATGCAAATTGCTGAAAGACAAACATGATATCCGATGGATTGATGCTAGGTGCGATGTAGACTTGCCCTTCTGCATCCTTATCCAAACCAGCAATGATCCGAAGCAGTGTGGATTTACCGGAGCCTGATGGCCCGAGAATCGCAAAGAATTCCCCTGGATCAACAGTTAGGGTAACATTTTCCAAAGCCAACAGGTGACGGCTCGGCCCTTCTTCATAAAATTTCGTTAAATTTGAAATTTTAATAATCGGTTTCATTCTTCTATCATCCTGTGGCTAGATTCCAAAAGAGGCGACCAAATTAATTTGTTCACGCTAAATACGATAACGAGGACTCCGAGGATTCCAAAAAACGTGATAGTCGGATGAGTGCTGAAGGATTGAAAAAACTCGCCTAAGCCCACCGGGATGTTGATAATAATTTCCGTCGCCGCCAATGCTTCCCAGCCCTGGCCCATGCTGATGATCGAACCCGTAACCAAGCCTGGAACTGTCACCGGCCACAAATAGTATCTCAAATAATTCCAGCCGGATAACCTGCTCATTTCCGCGGCTTCCTTCCAATCATGCCGGGCAGTGTGCAGGGAGTTCAAAACGGAAAATGTTACCGGCCAAATAATTGTAATCGCCAAAAAGAATATTTCTGTAAAATCCGAACGTCCCCAGTAAACTATGGCAATTGGTACTGCAACAATCGTCGGCGTGCTTTGCAGCACATCAAAAATCGGCAAAGCGATATGAGACCTCTTGCCGTGATAAAACCAAACAGCCAGCAGCCACCCCACTGTGGCTGCCAATACATACGCGATAAACAGCCGGAACACGGAAACCAAGACATCAAAAAATAGCCTGGATTCCTGGATCCGGACTACGCGGGAAAAAAGCAGCAAAAACAAAAAAGGCAACAAAATAATGACAAGGGTCGCCAGTAGATGCGCTCTCGATTTGTAAATTTTGATTCTATTTCTGTTTCGGTGTTGCAACTTCGTTTGGTTTTGTCCGACCAAATTATACCATAAACAAAAGAAAGTATCCAAATCTTAGATACTTTCTTTTGGTGCCGCGGGAGAGAATCGAACTCTCATGGGAAAATCCCGTACGATTTTGAGTCGTATGCGTCTGCCAGTTCCGCCACCGCGGCGTCTGGAATATATTAACTCAAAAATCGTTTTTTGAAAAGCCTCTCAATCCCCCAAACTGTGGCCCACGCGACCAGGAATCCGCCGATGATATCTGCCGGATAGTGCACGCCCACAAAAACTCTATCAACCGATGCTACGGTTGCCAAAATGAAAAATGGCCAAAATAATTTGGTGCCTCGAAAGGCAAACGCGAAGCTGAAGTAAACCACTGTATGACCTGATGGGAAAGAAGCGCCATGTTCAGAATCATTAAACAATTTGTGCATATTGGCCAAAGCTTCATACGGCCTGGGTCGATCAATGATTCGTTTTATGATTTCAACTATAATGCCACGGCTGATGATTGCCGAAGCAACTGCCAAATATGTATTCCAACGGTACTTCTTATAAAAAAACCAGATGATGGCGATAATTAGACACCAAAGCGCAACAAAATAATTGGTTGCCAAAAATTTGGCAATTGAATCAATAACCTGGTTTTTTCCGGCCAGGTTATTTATTGTGTAGAAAATATTGTGATCAAAAATTCGTAAATTATTCATTGCTTTTTATCCAAACTTACCCGCAATCCTGACGGAAGTCAGGATCTGATCAGAGACCCTGAATCAAGTTCAGGTTGCGTTCTGGAAATTATAAGCCAGGTGCTGGGAAATTTTTTGTGAACCTTTTGATTTCTTCTTTGACTTGAGGCGCTATAGTGCGGTCGGAAATAACTGCCGCGATCCAGGAAGCAATTTTGCTCATCTCTTTTTCTTTCATACCTCGGCTGGTCACAGCCGCTGTGCCGATGCGAACGCCAGACGGATCCATGGGTGTGCGTTTATCAAACGGCACCATGTTGCGGTTGACCACGATCCCTGCTGATTCCAATAAAATCTGGGCTTCTTTGCCGGAAATATTTTTGTTGGTCAAATCGATCAGCATAAGGTGGTTGTCAGTGCCCCCGGAAACCAATTTGAACCCGAAGTCTTGCAACGCAGAAGCCAACGCTTTGCAATTATCCACGACCTGCTTCGCATACCTCCTAAAAGCCGCGGTATCCACTTCTTTCATAGCTACGGCTATGGAAGCGATGGCGTTCTCGTGAGGCCCGCCTTGCATGCCGGGGAAAACCGATTTATCGATAGCAGAAGCGAATTTATCTTTGCACATGATGATGGCGCCTCTTGGTCCGCGCAAAGTCTTGTGAGTCGTAGTGGTGACCACGTCAAAATCCGGAATCGGAGATTCATGTACTTCGGCCGCGACTAGGCCCGCGATGTGGGAAATGTCGGCCATGGTTATGGCTTTGACCTTGTCCCCGATTTCCTTGAATTTTTTGAAATCAATCTCGCGCGGATAAGCGGTAAATCCAGCCATAAGCATTTTGGGTTGTACCCGGTCAGCCATTTTCAAAATTTCCATGTAGTCCAATTTTCCGGATTTTTCGCTCACGCCGTAATGCACGAAGTTATAGGTCTTGCCGGAAAAATTTACGGGTGAGCCATGGGTCAGGTGCCCACCATGGGCCAAATCCATGGACATGATCGTATCCTTGGGTTCCAGCAAAGCTGCGAATACTTCCATATTTGCCGGGCTGCCGGAATACGGCTGGACGTTGACATGCCAGTCAATCGGAAGCTTAAAAGCTTTTTTCACGCGCTCAATCGCCAATTCCTCCACTTGGTCCACAACTTCGTTGCCGCCATAATATCTTTTTTTGGGATAGCCTTCGGCATACTTGTTCGTCAAGACAGATCCGAGTGCAGCCAAGACTTCGTCAGAGACGTAATTTTCTGATGCGATCAATTCCAAAACTTCCGCCTGGCGTTTGCGTTCTTTTTGTATCAGCTCGTAAATTTCTGGATCAGACTGCTTTAATGACATTGACTCTGTTGGTTAAAAACGAATAGAAAAATGTCAGGAACCCGACTAAAACAAACACTAAATAAACGTTACCTGTCAAATTAAGAATTGTAATCGCGGCCAGGGCTGTAAAAATTTTTCCAATCGAGAGGCTGAATTCAAAAAAAGTGGCATACATCAGCGTGAATTTGCCGCTCTGCACCCGGGCCGTTTCCAAAGTCAGGCTGACTATTGGAATATTTATAAGGCCTTTGCCGATCTTTGTCAAAGTATCGAAAATCGAAACCGAAATTGTATCGACTGCCACAAACCGGAAAATCCAGCTAATCCCGTAAAAAAATGAAATCGATTCGATCAAACCGTGTTTGTCATTGCGATCAGCAAGCTTTCCTATATACAACATTACCACGCAGGCAATTAAACTGGCAAATGTCGTAATCAGGCCCACGCCGAAATAAAGGTGGACAATCATATACATTAAAATAGGCCACAGGCTCATCTGCATCAAATCCTCGGCATAACCCCAATACCCAAAAAAATTTTTGGGATTTTTGGAAATAAATTGGAGCAGATATTTTGCCTCAAATCCTCCTGGAGCCCGGATGTCCCTAGTCCAGAACAAAGGCAGACAGGATAGGATCACAGTCAGCCCGGCTAAAGCAAACAGTGCTACAAAACCAAAATTTTGGGAAACCAAGCCGCCTATGAACGGCCCGGCTATGTATGCCAGCTCGACAATAGAATAAATGACTCCAACCTGCCGGCCCCGCTGTGACTTTGAAGAAGCCAGGGCCGTGTAAGTGTTGAATGCCGGCCAAAAAAATGATTTTTGCAGAGCAAAGAAAAAGGGAGCCAAGGCAAAAAAGACCAGATGCGATTTGATGAAGAACAAAGCTATCCAGTAAAAAAGATAAAGCACATTGGAAATTAGAATCGCATGCTTCAGCCCGAAGTGGGATGCAAACCTCGGCACAAACAAAAGCAGTGCTACATAGAAAGTATAAACCTCGACATAAAACCACATGATCGTTGGCAAGCTGAAGCCGAGGTGATAAAGGTAAATCGGCTCAAAAATATACGCCAAAGCCAGCCCAAAGCCGTTGAGCACAGTAAACCAATAAATTTCCTTTACTTCCTTATTTGTTTTGTAAGAGAAGTAATGCGGATGCGGGATGGATAAAAACATCTTCACTGCCCACCCCGGCTAAAGCCGGGGTCTAGAAAAAGCGATCTAGATCCCGCATCAAGTGCGGGATGGTTCCTTTAAAGCTTTTCTTATTTGTTTCTCGGTGATGGGACCTTCTCTTAACATTTTAACACTTCCTTTGGCAATTGCCACAAGTGTGGAGGGCTGTATTCGTTTTAATTTACCTCCGTCCAGATAAAAATCCGGTTTTTGCTTGGATTTGGCAAATTGCTGCTTCACTTCTGCAATTGAATATGTGTTATCATAGCCGCTGAGATTCGCAGAAGTTGCCGTAATGGGTCGATCCAAGCCCGAAGCTAATTGCATTGCGATTTGGTTCTTGGGAAAACGAATCCCCAATCCTGTTGGTCCTGATATTCTCTTCAAGTTTTTGTGATGGCCATGCAGAGGAAGCACAATTGTCAGAGGCCCGGGCCAAAACTTATTCATAACTTTTAGACTTTGGGTGTCAACTACGACAGTCTTAAGAATCCATTCAATGGAAGGCATGATCACATGGATAGGTTTATCAAAACCGCGTCCTTTTAATTTATAAAGGCGCGCTATAGCTTTGGGATTAGTTGCATCTACCGCAAAACCATAAGCGGTGTCGGTTGGATAAACCACGACACCGCCTTTTTTGAGGACTTGTATAGCTTTTTCTACTTGTTTCATTCTTCGATAACGAAATTAACTAAACGATCAGGAACATGGATCACTTTCAATTTTTTCTTTTCTTTCAAGCCGAGCTTGGCATATAGTTCCGAGTCATCTACTAGCTTTTTCATTTCGTCAGCAGCAAGACCCGCAGCGGCTTCAATTGTCCCTTTCGTTTTACCGTTAACCTGAATGACTATTTTAACAACGTCATCTTTTGCCAAGTTTTCATCATATTGCGGCCAAGCTTGTTTATGGATCGAATCATTATTATGTCCCAAATCATGCCACAATTGCTCGGTGAGATGTGGTGCAAACGGGGCGAGTAGTGTCAGATAAGTTTCCAAATCAATTTTACTGAATTGCTTATGGTTATTGAGGTATTCCATAAACCTGGCTATAGCCGTATTGAATTTGAAAGACACAATATCAGCAGTGGTTTTCTTTATCAATTTGTGGAGGTCGGAACTATCTTGCGTCTCTGAAGCAATTAATTTGGCCACGCGATCGAGAAATCTTTGTAAGCCCACAATCCCCTGCGTGCTCCAGGGCTTGGCATCTTCCAGCGGACCCATAAACATTTCATACATGCGGAAAGCATCAGCGCCGTACTGCTCCACTACATCATCAGGATTTATAACATTGCCGCGCGATTTGCTCATTTTCTCGCCATCTGGACCCAGAATCAAGCCTTGATTGCGTAATTGTTTGAATGGTTCGTTGAATGAGACGAAACCAAGTTTATTCAAAACTTTGGTAAAAAATCTGGCATACAGCAAATGCAATACTGCATGTTCCGCGCCGCCGACATATGTATCCACCGGCATCCATTTTTCCATAGCTTCCTTGGAAGCAAACTCTTGCTCATTGTGCGGGTCGGTAAATCGCATGAAATACCAGGATGAGTCCACGAATGTATCCATGGTGTCGGAATCTCTTCGGGCTTCTCGGCCGCAATTGGGACACTTCACTTGGTGGAATGATTCCGAACGCGCAATCGGCGACTCTCCTGTGGGCAAAAAACCGACATCAGTTGGAAGCACTACCGGCAAATCTTTTTCCGGGACCGGTTGCATGCCGCATTCGCGGCAATAAATTATAGGAATGGGTGCGCCCCAGTATCTCTGGCGGCTCACCAGCCAATCACGAAGCTTATACTGAACCTTGGGCTTGCCAAAAGCCAAACTCATTTTTTCCCGGGCTTCGGCTGATTCCATTCCGGTAAATTCTCCTGAGTCAATCAACTCTCCTTCACCAGTCCAGCAAACATGGCCGCTCGCAGCAGACATTAATTTTTCAAACAAAGTTCTATCTTCCAACGACTTTGGTTTGACGACATCTACAATATTCAATCCAAATTTTTTGGCAAACTCAAAATCGCGCTCATCGTGCGCGGGAACGGCCATGATTGCACCCGTGCCATAAGAGCCAAGAACATAATCTGCAATCCAAATTGGGATTTCCTGCTGTGTTGCCGGATTGAAAGCTTTAACCCCTGCGTCAACTCCGGTCTTGTCTTTGGTATCAGCCAGCCTGGTGAGTTCGGTTTTCCGGAATGACTCGCTGACATATTTCTTAACCTCTTCTGGCGCTTTCCAGCCGGCTTCAATCCATTTCTGCACGAGCTCGGGAGAAATTACCAGGAAAGTGGCGCCAAACAAAGTATCCGGCCTGGTAGTAAATACAGTAACCGGTTCCCTGAAACCTGCAACCTGAAACCTGATTTCTGCTCCCTCGGATTTTCCAATCCAGTTGCGCTGCATGTGTTTGATCGGCTCCGGCCAGTCAAGTGCTTCCAAATCATTGAGAAGTTCTTCGGCAAAATCCGTAATTTTAAAAAACCACTGCGAAAGCAATTTTTGTTCAACTACGGTACCACAGCGTTCGCACCTGCCGTCTTTCACCTGCTCATTGGCCAGCACGGTTTGGTCCTTGGGACACCAGTTGACCATAGCTTCTTTTTTGTAAGCCAAACCGTTTTTGTATAAAAGCAGAAACAGCCATTGCGTCCATTTATAATAATCAGGATCAGAAGTGTTTATCTCCCGTGACCAGTCATAAGACAAGCCGAGTGATTTGATTTGGCGCTTGAATGTCTGAATATTTTTTGCAGTCGATTCGGCCGGCGGTGTGCCGGTTTTTATGGCGTAGTTCTCCGCAGGCAGGCCGAAAGCATCCCAACCCATGGGATAAAGCACGCTGAATCCTGACATGCGATTAAAACGCGACAAAATATCAGTTGCCGTGTAGCTTAGCGGGTGGCCGACATGCAAACCCGCTCCTGAAGGATACGGAAACATGCAGAGAATATATCTCTTTTTATTGGGATCAGGATTTGGGGGAGTTTTGTACAGATGCTCTTTCTCCCACTCATCCTGCCATTTTTTGTCTATTGCTTTGTGGTCGTACATAAAATGATTTGTAATTTATTCAAATAGGTATACAATTATGACAATATAACGGAGGTCGCCATGGCGGAATTAAACTGGGCAAGGCTCCGAGACGCAGTGGTCAATCTGGCTCAATGTGCTCTCCGCGAAGACGAAGAGTTGCTCTACGAATTTGACAGTCTCACAACCGAGACAACCGCACCTGGTATTAGTGCGCTCACCGCAACCGATCAATTTACAATTGATCGCTCCTTGGAGAAACTTTCGCCAGACGAGAAGATGATGGCCTTGCGGCTCCTTTACGCCATGCAAAAGCGCTGTGGCTGGCGGAACATCATGAGTATCCGGGATGAGCTGGCAGCCGCCTCCAAAGCCCAGGTTTGCATTGGCATTATTATCACCCGGAAACGCCGCGGGTTAGAATGCGTAGCAATGGAAAAATGGAACCTTTCCGGAGACGATAGAAGGCTACTCCGAGCCATGAAAGCGTCTGATGCCGAGACCCAGCAGGATTAAATTCCTGCTGGTTTTTTTATTCCGTACACTTCAAGAGCATTCTCAAATGTTAACTCAGATACCTTCTCCAATGACTCGTTTCGGATTTGGACAATCTTTTCAACCACATACCTTACATAGTCCGGTTGATTGCGTTTGCCGCGATATGGCGGCGGAGCCAGGAACGGCGCATCGGTTTCTATGAGTATTCTATCAGAAGGCAGATTTTTTGCGACCTCGGCCAGATTCCCCGATTTATCAAAAATCAGAATGGCGTTAAGGGCGATGTAGTATCCCAAGTCCAAAAACTTTTTTGCTGTTTCCCAACTATCGGTAAAAGAATGGATAATTGCTTGCCCTTCGTATTCCGATTTTATGATTTGCAACAAATCCTCATAAGCATCACGGCAATGGATCACCAAGGGTAATCCTTGTTTTTGTGCAAAGGCAATTTGCTGGAGAAAAATATCCTTTTGTCTTTGCTTCCCCTCATCTGACTTTTCATGGAAATAATCCAAACCGCACTCGCCGATTGCTACAACTTTTGGTCCAATCAGTTCTGCAAATGAATCTTCGTCGAAAGAAGACTTAGGACTATCTGTCGGGTGCAGTCCGATTGTGGCATAAACACCTTTTTCGAACTTGTCGGCCAAAACAACACCCGATTTAGAACTTGCCAGATCGGTGCCGACATTAGTGATCCAAATTTGCTCTTTCTGGTACTTTTTTAGCAGTTCTTCTCTGTCCTGATCGAAATCCCTGAAATTGATATGTGTATGTGAATCAAATAGCATTATTCTATCTTTGCGAACAAAGGTTCTGGTTTCTTGATGTCGCCCGACTCAAGCAGTTTACGGATTTTATCAGCTGTTTCGGGCATAACCGGAGACAATTTACGGGCAATGCCGTACAGCAAAGCCGCCAAAGAATGCAGTAATTCTTTGACTTTGTCCGGTTCGGTTTTTACCAGCTCCCATGGCTTGGCATCATCTATCAATTTATTGGCCCAGGCGATTGCCTCCCAAATCTTGACCAATCCTTCGGAAAAATTCAGCGAATCAAAAGCTTCCGAGGCATCTGACAAATCTTTTGGCGAATCGACAAATTCGCCGATATCACCATTGAGATATTTTTCAATCATATTCGCGGTGCGGGAAAACAAGTTGCCCAATCCATTGGCCAAATCACCGTTGTACCGCGCTTTAAGCTTATCTTCACTGACATCGCCGTCTTGGCCAAATGGCACTTCGCGCAGCAGGAAATATCGTACGGCATCAGCCCCGTATTTGGCGACCCAATCATTGGGGTCAATCACGTTCCCAATTGTTTTGGACATTTTTTCTCCGGCCACCGTGAAGAAACCATGGGCAAATATTCGCTTCGGGATTTCTTCCGCAATTGCCCAGAGTAATGCCGGCCAAATTATGCAGTGGAACTTGATAATGTCTTTGGCCATGAGCTGCACATCTGCCGGCCAAAACTTTTTGAAACTTTCTTCATCAAGTCCATAGCCGATTGCGGAGCAATAATTAAACAGCGCTTCCACCCAGACATAAACAGTTTGAGTTTCATCCCACGGCAATGGTATTCCCCACTGCACGTTTGGGCGGGAGATGGCAATGTCTTCGAGCCCTTGCTGGATAAACGAAAGGACCTCGTTCTTGCGTGTGTGCGGCAAAATCAAGAGCTGATCATTTTCTATTGTCTCAGCTAATCGCTTTTGATAGTCCGAGAGTTTAAAAAACCAATTTTTCTCTTTAATCAGCTGCGGTTTGGTTTTATGGTCAGGGCAAACTCCATCCACTAAATCTGATTCTTTTATGAAAGCTTCGTGGCCCACGCAATACAAGCCTTCATAGTCCCCTTCGTATAATTTTCCGGACTGTTTGAGTTTCAACAGAAAAACTTTTACCGCGTCTTCGTGCTCTTTGTCGGTAGTGCGTATAAATTTATCCGGCGCAATTCCCAATTGGTCCCAGGCAAAAGAAAACTTTGCAGAGTTTTCGTCTACAAATTCTTTCGGCGACTTGCCCGCTTTCTCTGCGGCTGCGGCAATCTTGGCCCCATGTTCGTCGGTTCCGGTCAGGAAAAAAACATCTTCACCCAACTGGCGGTGCAAGCGCGCCAAAACATCCGCGGCAATAGTTGTATAGGCATGCCCTATGTGCGGCTTGTCATTTACATAGTAAATCGGAGTCGTAATATAGAATTTTTTCTTGTCAGTATCGGTCATAAAATCAAAATAAAATGCCTGTTTGGCTGGATCAATTATACCACAAAACGGAAAAATTTGCTTTGCTTAGCAATTACTATATACTGTAAGTACACACCTTAGGAGGGCCGATCGATGGCCAATGGTCTGGCAAGACCTCTGCCGGCAATTACCGTGGATCTGGTTACCAGGCAGCAGATGTTTTCTGGCCTGCTAGAAAACCAAATCACGGACGGTTCGTTCATCGAACTTGCCGGGAAACTGACCCGCATTCATTTCATGGAGTCCCTCGACGACAAAGACCAGGCCCGTCACCTGACTTTGCAGCTTCATCGGCAGATGAACTCTGAAGCCGAATTGCTCCGGCGCAAATTCACGTTATCGGCGCTGCGGACAAAGCTCTCCGAATATTGGCCAGCCCCAAAGTAGCCATCGACAAGAAACAAAAACCCCGACTCAATCCATCGAGTCGGGATTTTTTCATTCTAGTTACTCGTTTCTGTTTACTTAAGTATATTGCTCCAACACATCCAAAACAAACACCGAGATTCCCGAAACCAAAGGTACGGCTATAAGCGCTCCCACAATACCGCCCAAGGATCCGCCGACTAAGATAGAAAGAATTACCAAGATTGGGTTTAGGCCCACGCTTCTACTCATAACAATCGGGACCAAAATATGCGCCTCCAGCTGCTGCACCACTACAAACATAATCACAGCTGCCAATGCTAATCCTGGACTTTGCAGGAAGGCGAAGAAAGCAGTAATGGTCCCGGCGATGAACGGCCCAATGTAAGGAACAATTTCCAAAAGACCGGCTATGAGTGCCAGCAGCAACGCGTACTGGACGTGCAAAATTGTTAAGCCAATAAAGACCGTTCCGAAAATGACCAGCGACAGTATAAGCTGGCCCAGCAGCCAGTAGCCCATCTTCACCTGAATTTTTGTAACCAAGGACATGACGTACTGCTGGTTTTTGTAAGGAACCAAATGTTTGATGAAATTTTTCATGCCGCTTTCCTCTGCCGTAAGGTAAAACGAAATTACCAGAACAGTGATGAACGAAACCACTCCAGTTGCGGCACTTTTTGTAGTTTGGAAAAGATTCCCTGCAAACCCCGAGCGGAAATTATTTATAGTATCGGTAATACTTTTGTCTATCCCAAACCTGGAGAAAGTTGCTCTGTAAGGACCAATTTTGCCTTCTATCGTTGCTATAAAGTTTGTGCTTTGCAAAGATTTGAACTGCTCAATCATCGACGGAACCAGAAGGAAACCAATCAAAGCTATGAGTCCAAAAATCAAAATGTACACCAGCAGCACGCTTATGCCGCGAGGGATTTTGAACTTGCGCATGTAATCCGCAATTGGATCCATGGCAGCCGAGACTATTATGGCTATGATAAACAAGAGTAAAATCTCGCGGATGGCAAACAAAAACCAGACCAAAAGTACGATAAACAATACTTTCAGCACGGTTACTGTTGAGATATTTATTGTATTATTCTCGGGCATATCTATATTAATAGTACGGAATTGCTAAGGATTAAGCAATAGCTCCTAAGCCCAAAAAGTTATAAACTTATTTTCTTATTTTTTTCAAAATAGCAATATTTTTCGGGTCGTCCTTTGGGTCATCTTTCGGTGTTTCCAAAATCCAATCCAACTCCCCGAGGAGTTTATTTTCCGCCATGGCCTTGAATCCTTCCAGGCCAATTTTCCCCTCTCCAATATTCTCGTGCCTGTCGAGGTGTTTGCCGAATTCTCCTTTGCTGTCATTGGCATGCATCAACACCACTCGATCTTTGCCTAAAACTTTATCTAGCTGTTTCATCATTTTGTCCACTGCTGCCTTGTTGCGGACATCGTAGCCGGATGCAAATAAATGGCAGGAGTCCAGGCAAACCCCTAAATCAAAATTTTTCAGCCTCTTATCATCAAGTATCAATGCTAGCTCTTCAAATGTATCACCTACAATTCTGCCAGCTCCTGCAGAAATTTCCAAAAGCAATTGAGTTGTGCCCTCATAACCTTCCATGACTTTCAAAATTGCTTTGACTTCCCGCTCGATACCTTCTTCATCAATAAGTTCCCCAAACGACCCAAGGTGAGTCATTAAGGCTTTGGCGCCAATCAATGTGCCACGTTCAAGTTCTTCACGGATGACGGAAATCGAGCCGTAATAAATGTTTCCCTTGGTAGAGGCGAAATTTATGAAATACGGGGCATGGATGTAAAAAGTTTCCAGCTCGTGCTTATCCATCTCGACAGTAAATTGTTTCTGAACTTCTTTTGTGATCGGTACCACTGGCCCGCCGTGCGGCGAACGTGAAAAAATCTGGAAGACCTCGGCGCCGACTTTCGCGGCATTGCCGGGAGCATTCCAGATCCCTTTTGCTATTGATACATGTGTACCTATTCGCATAATCACGATCCTAATGATCCGAATTTCATCCGAATGATCCAAATATTCGTGATATTCGGATGCATTCGTAGATTCGGATCGCGTCTTATATTTGTAATTTCTTTTCAAAGACCGATTTATCTTCAAATGGGCCGATCAAAGCCATGTTCAAGCATTCATTCCGGATGATTTGGTGCGCTACATGGGAAATTTCTTCCAAGCTGACTTTTTCCAATTCATCGAATGTCTGCTTGATGGTGCGGATTTTGCCGTTGAACGCCTCTTGGCCCAGATACCATTCCAATTTGTCGTGAGGGTCTTCCATAGCCAAAGCAATCTTGCCTTTGATGTATTCCTTGGCTTTTGTAAGTTCCGCTTTCGTAATCCCCTTTTCGCGGACTTTGCGCAATTCTTCCAAAATCACTTCTTCGGCCTGC